>DAOMZK010000416.1:0-2960 GCA_035438035.1 Cyclobacteriaceae bacterium
CTGCTCAAAAAGAAATCCGATTCCTCCGTAAAAATTCACGTAGCTCGAACCATAACCGGGATAAAGTTTATCGTAAGATTCCTCAGTGTAATACATGGAGCCGATCGAATTCATTCCTTTTGAAAAATATTCCGCGAATTTAGGATGCACTACATCGTAGATGAAGGGAGGGACGACGGGATTGTTGCTGGTATATTTTCCGGGATCGAAGTAGAACGTAGACGTGCTTCCCATTTCATGATGATCGGTCATCAGGTAGGGTCTCCATTGATGAAAGAAGTTGATCCTGTTTCTGCTTTCAGGATGCACGCCTAAAAACCAGTCGCGGTTCAGGTCAAACCAGTAATGATTGGTCCTTCCTCCCGGCCACACCTCATTGTGTTCACGGTCTTGCGGATCAGCGACAAAAGGTGACGCCTTATGCATATTGGCCCAATGCGTATGGCGGTCGCGGCCATCAGGATTGTAGACAGGATCAAGCAGAATGACCATTTCATTCAGCCAACGCATAGTCTCTTCATCCTCACTGGCGGTGAGATAGTACGCCGTGAGTAATGCGGCTTCAGAACTGGAGGGTTCATTTCCATGCACGTTGTAACCCAATTGTATGACGAGCGGAATGTCGCTTGCGCCTTCCAGGTTTTTCTTTCGGATTTCCTCGAGTCGGCCATGGTTGGCAGGTGAAGTTATTTTGGCTACAACTTGAATGCGTTGTTCAATGGTTTTTCCAATCTCCTCCACGACAACGCGGTCGGAAAGCTGGTCCAATAATTTGAAATACTCCACAATTTTATCATGCCGGGTATGGTGTGTGCCGATCGGGTATCCCAGGAATTGCTCAGGGGTGGGGATATTTTTATTCAGCGCCTTGGCGCTTGGGTAAAAATAATCTGCCTGGGCAACCGCGATGAGGGGTAAGCAAAAAAGCAGAACGGAGATTGATTTCTTCATGGTAAGGAAAGTTGTAAATGCAAGATAAATTAAAGCGGATGGCAGTCAATTACCATCCGTCATTTTAAATACTTTCCCTTACCAGGCCAAGTGCCTTGTCAATCGAATGACTATGACAGGAACTCTTTTACTTCCGTATGTTCAAGATTGAAAGCATCCGCTACAGCTTTGTACACCACTTTGCCCTGAATGACATTCAATCCTTTCCGGAGTTCCATGCTGTCAGTACATGCTTTCTTCCACCCGAGATTGGCCAACTTGATAGCGTAGGGGAGTGTGGCGTTGGTTAGAGCGAGTGTTGATGTGTACGGAACTGCTCCGGGCATGTTGGCAACGCAGTAATGTACAACGTCGTCAATGATGTAGGTTGGATTCTCATGCGTGGTAGGTTTGCAGGTTTCGATGCATCCGCCCTGATCTACCGCCACATCAACGAGAACCGTACCGGGCCGCATCGCCTTCAGCATGTCGCGCGTGATCAGCTTAGGCGCTTTGGCACCCGGAACCAATACTGCGCCGACAATCAGGTCGTGGGTCTTCACCAGTTCGCGCAATACATAATCATTGGATACCATGGTGTGTACATTCTTCGGCATCACATCGTCAAGATAACGGAGACGATTGATGTTTACATCCGTGATGGTTACATCTGCACCCATACCGGCTGCAATCTTGGCAGCGTTGGTACCCACCACCCCGCCGCCGAGGATTAATACTTTGGCCGGCATCACACCGGGTACTCCGCCCAATAGAATGCCTCTTCCCTTTAGAGGCTTCTCCAGGTATTTTGCACCTTCCTGGATGGACATCCGACCCGCCACTTCACTCATGGGCACCAGGAGGGGAAGGCTGCCATCTACTCGCTCAACAGTTTCATAGGCCAGGCACACGGCGCCTGTCTTAATCATGGCGTGGGCGAGAGGCTCATAGGATGCAAAATGAAAATAGGTGAATACCAGTTGATCTTTGCGAATGAGATTATATTCTTGTTCGATCGGCTCTTTTACCTTGATGATCATTTCAGCAGTACTGAATATCTGGGCAGCGTCCGCAAGGATCTTGCCTCCCGCCTTTGCATATTCATCATCTGAAAATCCGCTTCCGGCTCCTGCAGTAGATTGTACATAAACAGTATGACCCCTGCGGGTCAGTTCCTGGGTTCCTGCAGGCGTCAACGCCACACGGTTTTCATTGTTTTTTATTTCCTTGGGTACGCCGATAATCATAGAAGTGGAATTAAAGTTTTATTAAACTTGGGAAGGATCGTAACAAATGTTTGTTTTTGCCGCGCAAAGTTAAAATATTCCTTAAAAGATTCAGTCAATCGTGAATGCCAATTCAACATATGCCTTCTATGGCTCCTTGCGGATGGGAATGTCCAATTATGATGAGTTCAAGGAAGGGCTTGAATTTCAATTTCTGACTGTGATTTATGGATTTCAGCTATATCGAATGGAAAATTACCCCTATGCTGTAAAAACAGGGAATCATGCCGATGGGATTACAGTTGAAGTATTTAAGGTTACCAACCCGGAGATTGAAAAATCAATTCATGCGCTGGAATTGGAAGTTGGCTATCATTACGAAGAAGTAGAAATTCGGGGAAATCAAGTCGGAATTTATCTCTATAAAAGTGCAGGCCCGGAACCTTTGGTAAGACACGGCGATTGGGCGAAATTCTTTGGTTCCTGATTGGCTTGTCGCTATATTATTTGGAAAAAATTGTCGGTTTTGAACCCTCCTTTGAATTTCCCTACTTTTGGAATTGACGCAACTGGCTTTGACGCAAACTAAGACCATACACGCCCGGTTCACAGAAAAGAAGATCAAGTCTATTCTGGCGGACTTTCGTCTGGCTTGTGCGAGCCGGGAAGCCAGCGTCATCGGCCGCAAAGAGGTTTTTATGGGGAAAGCCAAATTCGGAATTTTCGGTGACGGTAAGGAGATAGCCCAGATTGCCATGGCGAAAGTTTTTCGCGACGGGGACCACAGGTCGGGATATTATCGCG
>DAOMZK010000417.1:0-2955 GCA_035438035.1 Cyclobacteriaceae bacterium
AGTAAGTTCATGGATGATAAACTCGGGATCACTTCAGAAGAAGTCAAGACAGGAGAGATCGGAGAGTTGTTCACCATGTCGCGCCGACTCAATGAAACAGAAAGAAATATTTTACAGAAACAGACTGATGAGATCTACGAGATTTTTACGGGCAAGGCGGCTGCCGACCGGAAAATGAGTCAGGATGATTTGAAGAAAATTGCTTCCGGCAGGGTGTGGACAGGCGCGCAGGCCAAAGACAATGGCCTGGCCGACGTTATGGGAGGTTTCAATGATGCAGTCAAAATTGCCGCGAACAAAGCGGGTGTAGGTGAAGATTATAAAATTCGTTTCTATCCCAAGCCCAAACCTTTACTCGACCGGCTGATGGGTGACTGGGAAGACAACGCCAAAGCTAAAGCAATGCGTAACGAGCTTGGTGAATATTATCCGTTCTACCAGCAATGGCAGAAGGTAAAATCTTACCAGGGAATTCAAACAAGGATGCCAGTGGAGTTTAGTGTTAGGTAAGAGTGAATAGTGAAGAGTGAATAGTGAAGAGCGTGGAGACTTCCAGCTACTGACTCTTAGTTCTTATCTCTGTATTAAAAATTACCGGCATTACCGACATCTGCCTTATTGGTTTATCGTAGAGTTTTCCAGGTGTCCAGGACGGAGAATTTTTTATTACGCGGATAGCTTCCGCTTCCAGTGATTCGTCGGCTATAACTTCGGCAGCGTATTTTCCGCCCATGGTTTGGTTGATTTCCTGGGCAGATACCACACGAATGGCTTGCTGGTCTATGGTTCCATCTTCTTTGATATAAAATTCCACATAGACTTTTCCCTTGATCCCTTTCTTCAGTGCTTTTTTGGGATAGACAATGGCATTTCTTTGATATTCGTAAAACCTGGGCATTCCGCCGGGGAATGCAGCCGATTGAGGATTGCCGGGCTGAGCGCACAACATGTTTCCAGTAAGCACAATCAATAAGAATAATATTACTTTCATTTCAATTGGTTATTTCGTGGCTGTGCCGGCGATATGGGGTTTGTGCAATAGCATGGAGCCTTTCATTGTAAGACGAGTAAAGTCCAGTTTGGAGAATCCGGCAGATTCCAGAAAGGTCCAGGTTTCCCGGTTGCAGTTGCATCCGTCAGCAAAGACACGGTTCATGGGATTGCTAAAATTCTGAAAAGCCCTGAGCCGGGAGTGTTGAGGGGCGGCAACATGTTCGATGAAAATCATTTTTCCACCAGGCTTTAGCACCCGCTTGATTTCGGCGAGGGCCTTGGCGGGGTCAGTCACCGAACATAGAACCAGCGTGCAAATGGCAAAGTCGGCGATAGCATCGGGGAGCGGAATGTCAGCGGCCGTTCCTGAAATCAATCTGGCATTCTGATGATATCGAATTGCTTTCTCAATTAAAGTTGAATGGAAAGCCTGATTGGGTTCAATACCGATCCATTCCATGTGGGGAGGTAAATGAGAAAAATTAACACCCGATCCCGGACCAATTTCAACCACCGTGCCGTGAACGGATTTGAAAATATCCTGTTTGAGTGATCCATAGATTTTATTATTCACCGAATCGCCCTTTTTCAGAATCCAGGCAAAAAGTCGCTTACCAAAACCCGCTATCATGATACTGACAATTTTTTTGGTTGAATAAGATCGATGAGATTACCGTATAGATCCGCGAAGACAGCAACCGTTCCATATGATTCTTCGGCAGGGCCCCGTACGATGGTGACCCCATTTGCTTTCAGATTTTCAAAGTCCTTTTTGAAATTGTCGGTGTAAAGAAAAAGGAATACACGGCCACCGGCCTGGTTGCCGATACGGCTTTTCTGCTCTTCATTGGCTGCCTGCGCAAGCAAAAGATGACAACTTCCATTTCCTGACGGGGTAATCAACACCCAGCGTTTGGTTTCACTCAACGCGGTATCCTCCACAACCCTGAAATTGAGCTTTTCTGTATAAAACTGAATGGCTTTGTCGTAGTTATCGACAACCAGGGTGACGTGAATGAGTTGTTGCATACATTCTAGTGTAGGAGCGTGCTAAACATTCGAATGTAAAAAAATTCAAAATGTCAAATATTAAATTGCAAGGAAATCACAAATAACAATTTGCAAAACTGTATTCCTGGATGGAGGGAGTGTGTTTTGAAATTTGGAGTTTGTATTTTTTTTGTGATTTGGGCTTGCCTGCCGGATTTTGGTTTTTAATGTTTTGTTTACCCAATCTTTTATTGTTGCCGTGTTCCCCTGGACTTGAATAGGTAAATGATCAGCAGGATAACAAACCAGATGGCCGTAAGGGAGTAAAAGTAATCGTAGAGAAAGAAGTATCTCTCCTGGAAACCGGAAAGAAATCCGTCAAATGAAAAAGGATGAAGATGGGTTAGGCTGCCGATAGCGCTCAGGAATGTCATGACCAGGAATGTGATCCCGATTGAAATGGCAAACAGATACAATATGTTGAGAAGCTTATATTTTGAGATGAGATGCATGAGTTGATAATTTTTTGTAATAAAGGGCTTCAGACTTCAATTTAGCTGAAGCCCTTTGAATTTATTCCAGCTCTTGTTCCAATTCTCTCTGGATCGTACCGGCGAGATACCCGATGTTGTAAGCCAGCACATTGATGGCCCCATAAATGGTAAGGGCTGCTGCAATGAAAGGCCAATATCCGCCATTGATATGACGCATTTCCCTGGCAGTGAGTCCAGTGACTTCTAGATGTTTGAAATTAGGTTTCATAGAAATTTTGGTTTAATGATTAAAACAAATTTGAAGGCTGATCTCATTCCTCCTCAAGTGCCTGATTATAGCCTTTTTGGTTACTCCCCAAAATCCCAATGCCAAGCAATCCAACAACCGCAATTTGGATCAGCCCCAGGAGGATGATACCGATAAAACCGCCATTGGTTTCCTTCATTTCCTTTAAGGACAATGAAGTTACATTCATAT
>DAOMZK010000418.1:0-2941 GCA_035438035.1 Cyclobacteriaceae bacterium
CCATTCCCTGGAAAAATGTCAGGACGCCGTTCCGGAAATAGTCCCTGACCTCTTTCAGTGAAAAAAACAACAAGAGAGAAAATGCAGCAACCCTGAAATCAAAAAAAGGATTAACGAGGAAGGGATGCTTGCCCATGTAATACATGGAGATCACCGTCACACCGCAAATGAATCCGGCTATGGCGCCGTAAAGCAGGTTCACCCGAATCAGCGGCGATTGAATAAACCGGGTTGAATCAGGCATCGATGGAAACCCTGGCGTTGTTAAAGACGGCAACCGCTTTGCCTTTTATTTTCTTTCCGAACCAGGGTGAGTTCTTTGATTTCGAAAAATTATTCTTTTCCTCCGGCACCCACACTTTGTTGGGATCAAAAAGTGTCAGGTTGGCTTTCTGACCCGCCTTGATTGACGGTTGAGGAACCCCGGCAATTTTTCGCGGCGCCGTGGTAACCTTTTCAATCAGATCTTCCATCTTCACCGAGCCCGATAATGCTACGAGGTTGGAAGCAAAGGTTTGCAGATTAATCATTCCAAAATCCGACTGATCAAATTCCAGGTTTTTGCTTTCATCATCCTGTGGCACATGTCCCGAACAGAGTATATCAATTGTGCCGTCTTTCAATCCCCGGATCAATGCATCCGTATCGGACTTCTCCCGCAACGGTGGGTTGACTTTGTAATTCGTATCAAAATCTTCCAACAGGCTGTCAGAAAACAGCGCCTGGTATCCGGTGATATCACAGGTCACGGCGAGTCCGCGCTTGCGGGCCGCCTTCACCAGTTCCATACTCTTGGCAGTGGATAATTTTGCGAGGTGGAGTCGGCCGCCGGCATACTGGAGCAAGTCCAGGTTGCGGCTGAGGGAAAGTTCCTCTGCCATGCGCGGCATGCCCTTCAATCCCAACGTGGTGCTTTTGATACCCTCATGCATTTGACCAAACTTGTTCAGCCAGACATCTTCCGGGTGATCCACCAACAATCCGTTAAACTTCTGTATGTACTGGAGTGCCTTCAGAAAAATATCGGTATGCCAGATCGGGTGTGCTCCGTCGGTAAAAGCGATTGCCCCTGCCTCATGCAGGTCAATCATTTCGGTCAGCTCTTCACCTTTGGTGTTGCGTGTCACCGCCGCCATGGCCAGCACCTGGACCAATCGGTTGGTGTTTCCACCCGTGATGTAGCTGATCTCATTTTTTGATTGTACGACCGGGTTCGTATTCGGGTACACGGCCACTGCTGTAAATCCACCTGCAGCCGCGGCTTTTGTCAACGATATTAAATCTTCTTTGTGTTCATAACCGGGGTCTCCTACCATCGCGCCGAGGTCAAACCAGCCGGTAGAAAGGATCATCCCCTTTGCGTTGATCGTTTTGTCGGCAGTGTATTGCTTATCGCCGATGTCGGTGATCGTGCCGTTTTGAATCAATACATTTTTTTTCTTCTTGTGATGGGGAGACGATTTGTCGAGGATTGTAGCGGATTGGATGAGTATTTTCATTCGAACCTGTTTTCAAAAACCTTTCATTTAACAAATCGGATCAGCAGTACTTCGGCCAGCAGGAAGATCAACGCGGCAATCAGCGCATACTTCCACAAAGGCGTTCCCAAATATCTTTCTTTTATTTCGTTGCTGAAAGAATCCGTGGTGGCCGCATTGAATAATGAGACCGTTTTGATTGATCCCAACATGGATTGGATGTCTTCTCCCGTCCATTGGGCCAACAGGGATTCACGCTGGTCCAGGTCAAAAGCCACAAGACCGAGGGTATCCTGTTTCACCATGGCATAATAAAATCCGGCATCGATGGTGAATTTTGGAATTTCAAGAAAAATCCTGTCACCATTCTTTCGTTGTGCAGGTACTACCTCCTGCTTTCCCTTCAAAGTCATCGGCGTTTCGCCAGAAATACTGTCGGCCACAAGGGTGATGGTCGTTTCCGTGAGCGAATAGTAAAGCTTTTGTCCAATCCGGCGGCCCGAAGCAGCAATCCGGTACATCACCGGAACAAACAAAGCATGATTTTGAAAGTCAGAAAATTTGGGATCGAGCGGGGAAGCGAGCACAAAGGTCTTTCCAATCCGTGAAAGGAAAGGTCTGCCATCTTTAAATTTCAACAAGGATGAGCGGTCATTTGCCCACCCCCAAACAGGCTTGGCCCGGGGCATGGCCAGCGACGTCGATTTCTCTTCAAACACATTCTCAAAAAATGGATTTTGAAAATCGGGCTTGTCCAATTCAGCAAGTTCCAAACCGTCCACCCCGGAAGATGTGAGTCCTGTCAGGATGGGCAGGTAAGAATTCAGATTATTCCTTGCGGAAGGAATGATCAGCACTGCACCCGGTCCCTTCTGATAATTTCTTATCGCACCGGTCAGGGCAGCATCCGGATTCTCAATATTATTCAGGATCACAAGGTCGGCCTGGGCCAGTACGCCGGGATCCACATTACCCTGACCGAATCCACGATAGGAGAACAACGCAGAATTGCCAAACACCTTTTCGATAAACGCATTGTTGTTCCTGACCTCGACTACTTTAATCTTTTCCGAGAAATTTAACGTGACATAAAATTCATTGTCAAAACTTACGGGGAAGTCAGTGAAACTGATAACCGCCTTATTCCATCCTTTCAAACCTTGAACCAGGTCAAACTTTACGATGGCTGTTGCATGGGGTTCGAGATTTACAGCCGCTGTTCCCGACTGCAGATCATTGACGGTGAGTTTTACTATAAGACCTTCATAGGCTTTCGTTCCGATGTCTCTCAGCCTGACATTCAGCGTGTTTCTTTGTCCGCCTACGACAAAAGGATCTTCGAGATACACAGAATCGACCAGCACATTGTTGGCGCTTTCCAGCGGGATGGAAACCAGTCGCCACAGCCACACGGTGTCAGCTTTGTCAATCGCCACATTGCCCAGTGTGGACTTCTGAAAGTC
>DAOMZK010000419.1:0-2939 GCA_035438035.1 Cyclobacteriaceae bacterium
ACCTATCACTATGTCAGACAACCGCGGACAGTGGGCTTCCAAATTTGGTTTCATTATGGCTGCTGCCGGATCGGCGGTTGGTCTCGGTAATATCTGGCGTTTTCCCTATCTCACGGGGCAAAATGGCGGCGCTGCATTTGTGGTGGTTTACATCCTGTGCGTTGTCGTTGTAGGTGCGCCGATGCTGATGAACGAGATGGCCCTTGGAAGACTTACGGGCAAAAATGCAATTGGTGCTTTCAGGGAAACGGGAGGAAATATATTCTGGACTTTGGCAGGTGGCGTACTGGCTATAGCTGTAAGTTTTTTTGTGCTTAGCTATTATACAGTAATCGCCGGCTGGACTGTCGGATATATTTTCACTTCAATCACAAATTCACCCATTCCTTTTAAAGAATTTATTGCTACGCCATCTTACGTGATGCCACTGTTTGGCTTGGCCATGTTGTCAACAATAATAATCGTATTGGGTGGCATCAGCGGAGGGATTGAAAAGGCCACCAAAATTATGATGCCGTTACTCTTTCTCCTGTTATTGGTGACCATCATCAGAAGTCTCACGCTGGACGGTGCCGGCGCTGGCGTGAGTTATTACCTCGTACCCGATTTTTCAAAAATAAATGGAACAACGGTGTTGAAGGCGCTTACCCAATCTTTCTTTTCATTGGGTGTAGGTTGGGGAATTATGATCACCTACGGATCGTATCTCCCCAAAAATCAAAGCATCGTCAGCAGCAGCTTATGGGTGGGCGCGATGGATACATCTGTGGCTTTGCTGGCAGGATTGATGGTATTCCCGGCGGTATTTGCATTCGGTATGCAGCCCAATCAAGGGCCGACACTCGTTTTTGAAGTATTGGCAAATATTTTCCCCCGCATGCCATTTGGAAACATCGCGGGTGCATTTTTCTTCTTACTCCTTTTCATTGCCGCCATCACATCGACAATCTCCATGGTGGAAGTGGTTGGCGCCTGGTTGATTGACAGTAAAAAATGGAACCGGAAAAAAGCCACCTGGACTGTCGGCATCGCTGCATTCGTGGTGGGCACGCCTGCGGCACTCTCCAATGGAAGTTCCGAGTTCTTTTCCAATATGCAGTTGTTTGGACACACTGGACTTTTAGATATCATGGATCACATCTTCGGTACGGTCTGTATGTTGATCGTCGTTCTTGTAACCTGTCTGTATTCCGGATGGGTGTTTCAAACCAATAAGATTATAGACGAGATCAATGAAGGCTCTCCCTATTTCAAGACCACTGCCCTTGCAGGAATCTGGAAATTTTTTTTACAATTTATTTGCCCTGTGATCATCATCATCGTGGTGCTAAGCGTGACTGGGGTGATGGGGTAAGAAGGAAGTTAAGCGTGAAGCGTGAAGAGTGAGGAGTCAACTGCAAACATACTCTCAAATTCTTATCTCTTCACTCTTATCTCTTAGTTCTTCACTCTTATCTCTTAGTTCTTCACTCTTATTTCAGTATTCCCAGGTATTCTACCCATGGACCTACATCTGATTTATACTGTTTCGCCATCACACGGGCTATCTGTGCTATGTGGTTGAGGTCGTGGACGGTCCAGGTTGAAAGCAACTGAGCCAAAGTAACATTTCCAAAGGCAGGATGAATGCCCTTCTTAAGGAGTTGATCGGTTGTCAGTTGCTTTGATCGCAGATACGCAACATTTCTTCCCCTCAAGGTTTTAAATTCATTCAAAAGTTGACTGATATTTTTTCCTTTGCTCTCCCGGAACTGGGCAAAACGGTCATAAGGTTCAAATTTCTTATCCGGTTTTTCCGAAAGGATAATATCCATGCGAGGAACCCAATCTGTCTTTTCGCCGAAGATGAGGTGCCCTACTATGTCATACGCACTCCACGTATCACTACCTTCATTGCAAGCCGTCCATTGTTCCGAAATATTCAGCAGCATGGAATCCAGTACTGCGGGGGTCCGCTCCAGTATCTGGATCGAATTTTCCAGGTTGAAATTCATCAGCCGATTTTAGGTTCGTAGCAAAGCGCCACAATACCGCACGCAAAGGGTGTGGCTTTGACTAAATTAAAATTCATCCTGCCGGCCTGTGCCTTGAAGATGGGCATACCCGTACTGATGGCGGCAGGGTTGACAAATAAATGATACTCATCAATAAGACCATGCCTGATTAATGCTGACACGAAAGTTGCACCGCCATAAGCCATGATGTCCTGTCCTTCGGCTTTCTTAAGTTTATTCACTTCGTCCACAAGGTCGCCTTTTGCGAGAACAGTATTATTCCAGCCAGAAACTTCCGGACTAGTCGTGTCCATCGTCTTGGTAAATACCACCTTGGTTGTATTGTTCATCTTATTTACTCCGCCTTCTTCTCCCGGCGGCAGTGACGCCCAGTGTGGAATAAATCCCTGCGCCAGTTTTCTTCCCAAAAGAATACAATCAATAGGTTCGGTAATGGTTTTGACGTAGTTATTGATGTCCTCACCCCAATTGAAATTCATCCAATCCATCTCTCCTGAAGGTCCGGCAATAAATCCATCGAGGGTTGTCTGTACCTGTAATTTTAATTTGCGCATGAAAGCAATTTTATAGTTATTTCATGACCTCTTCGATCGGTTGACCAGTGCACGCGCTAGGAAATTTGATCTTCAGCAAGGCAGAAATAGTCGGTGCGATATCCGTAACCGGATGATAATTGACTGTACTTCCTTTTTTTATTCCCCAGCCATAGAAAATCGCCGGTACGTGAGTGTCATAGGAATAACCTGTCCCGTGCGTTGTACCTGTAGCCGTACCCCACTGAATCCAATTGGGTTCGAATAAGTACATAATATCTCCGGACCGTTTGCGATTATAACCACGGGCCACAAATCCTTTCAGGCCTTTTTCACCATAGTCGGCGGCATGGATGAGGCTGGCAGAATACACCTCCGCAATACCGGTAAC
>DAOMZK010000420.1:0-2925 GCA_035438035.1 Cyclobacteriaceae bacterium
AGCTTTCGAAAGATCTTGTTCTTGTCGTTGTAGACACACAATGGTTTCTCCATCCCTGGAGTAAGCCGGAGGGCCAGACCGGACATTGTGAAGCGAAGAGTGCGGCCGATGTTACCTTGCAACTTGATGATATACTGGACCGGAATAAAGGTAAGCGAGTAGTTTTGGCGGGTCATCATCCAGTCTATACATATGGACCTTATGGTGGTGAGTTTACTTTAAAAGACCACATTTTTCCGCTTACCCAGGCCAGCAATAATTTATGGCTTCCTCTGCCAGTGATTGGTTCCTTGTGGCCTTACTACAGGAAAATATTCGGTGAAATCCAGGATGTAGCGCACCCGCTAAATAAGGCGATGAGTCGGGGACTGAGAGAGATCATGGGTCAGTATCCAGGCACGGTGTACGCAAGCGGTCATGAGCAATCTCTCCAATACATAGTTGATGACTCCATAACTTACCTGGTGAGCGGATCAGGTTCCGTATCAAAGCCGGTACGGCAGAGGGAATTTTCAAAATTTGCTTCATCCGAGAATGGATTTGTACGGTTGCTGATAAAAAAGAATGGAAAGGCAGAAGTTGAGTATCATTCTTTCTCCGAAAGATTGTATTCAGATAATCTTCCAAAAGTTAAACCACTGGAGATTGAGAAGTTTGCCAATCATGTTATGGATTCTCTTTGGGTAAAAGTCAATGCAAGCTATCAATATGAAGCCAGCGGATTTCGTAAGTATCTTTTGGGAGAGAACTATCGTGCTGAATGGGCTCAGAAAATTCCCTTGCTCGCTTTTGACATCGGCAAGGAAAAAGGAGGATTGAAAATTTTACAAAAGGGAGGAGGTTTGGAAACCATGGCATTGAGGTTGAGTGATACGCATGGACATGAATATAATCTCCGGTCTGTTGACAAATATCCGACCAAGGCATTGCCTCCATCTTTTCAGAAAACGGTCATACAAGCCGTTAAGCAGGATCAGGTATCGGCATCGCATCCGTACGCGGCAATTGTTATTCCACCCCTGGCTCAGGCCGCGGGTATTTATCACACAAATCCCAAAGTGATTTATGCCCCATCCGATCCCCGGTGGGGGCGGTACAGCAGGGACTTTGCTGGTCAGATAATGATTTTTGAGGAGCGTCCTGATGGCGTAGGCAAAGATCTCTCATTCTTTGGGAACCCTGAAAGGATAATTAGTACGAGAAGAATGCTGGAACATCTTACTCATGATCATGATGTCAGCGTAGATCAGCAAATGGTTCTTCGTGCCCGTCTATTTGATATGTGGATAGGCGACTGGGACCGTCATGACGATCAGTTCCGTTGGGGTGAATTTGATCAGAAAAAGACAAAAGTGTATCGTCCGATTCCCCGCGACCGTGATCAGGCATTTTTTGTCAACGAGGGTCTTGTTCCGCATAAGTGGCGAAAACCATTTCGAAAACCCAACCTCGAAGGCTTTGGATATAAAATCAGATGGGCGCCAGGGCTAATGGAGACAGGAAGATGGTTTGACAGGAGTTTCCTGAATGCCATGACTGAGAAGGATTTTGTGCAGATGGCAAGGGAATTGGGTATGCGTGTGGATGATAAGATCATTGACTCTGCCATCATGTTATGGCCACCTGAAATCTACAATCTGCATGGAAAGGAAATTATTGAAAAAATGAAGGCTCGCAGGTCTGTGCTGATTAATAACGCGACAGACTACTATCGATTTTTAGCCAGGCAGGTTGATGTAACCGGATCCAATAAGAGGGAATGGTTCGAAGGAAGCTGGATGCCGAACGGCAACTTGCAGTTGCAGATGTTTAAACTGGATAAGACGGGTCGCCGTGGTAAGCTTTTATACGAGAGAGAGTTTTTGAACGGACAAACAAAAGAAGTGAGAATTTATGGATTGGGTGGTGATGATGTATTCCATTTTTCAGGCAAGCAAAGTGGTGGGGCGATTGTGAGAATCATCGGGGGTGATGGCAAAGACTCATTGAGCAATGAATCCAATGGTAAATCAAAATTGTACTTGTATGACAAAACCGATGGCATAAAATTGACCGGCAACAAAGTTCACGATCGCACTTCTTCAGACCCACAAGTGAACGAGTATGATCGACAGTCTTTTGAATACAATACTATTGCTCCCAGAAACTCGATTATATATAATATCGACGATGGTGTTTTTATTGGGTTGGGTTTTTCAACCATCGCGCATGGTTTCCGGAAAAAGCCATATCAGTCCCATCACCTGTTTAAAGGGGCCTATGCCATTAAGACCAGTTCTTTTAGCATTCACTATGAAGGACGTTTCCCGCATGCCGTAGGAAAATGGGACCTGGAGTTGGATGGAGATGCCCGTTCTCCAAACTATGTGAATAACTTTTTTGGATGGGGTAATGAGTCTGTTTTTAATCAGAATGTTGACAAAGATCCGAATATCAATGTACCCAGTGCAATTGATTATTACCGGATGCGATTCAAGGAATTCAAAGCTGAAGTAAGATTGAGGCGTAAGATTGGTCAGTGGGGATATTTCAAAGGGGGCCCTGTGTTTCAGCGCGGAGAGATAATATATCCGCCGGGAGATACCTATATTAAAGATTATAGTTCTTCGCTCTCGGAATCTATCCTCGGAGTACCAAAAAATTATGCCGGTGTTACTTACACTTGGGGAATTGATAAGCGTGATAATGCAACGTATACAACACGGGGGATTATATTCAGGCAGACTTCACGATGGATGGCTGGATTGGAAGGAAGTGGGTTCTCCTATCACACGATTGGATTTACCTTGTATCAGTCATTTCGGTTGCCAGCGCGGGTGACTTATGTTTTCAATGCCGGAGGCGGTCTCAATGCCGGTGGGTATCAATTGTATCAGGCTCAGACACTGGATGGGAATACCGAAGTGAGAGGATACAGAAAAACGC
>DAOMZK010000421.1:0-2922 GCA_035438035.1 Cyclobacteriaceae bacterium
AAAAGTAGAGGATCATGTGTTTGAGATCATTGGAAATGGATGCGCCATTGAACCGGCCTTTTGCCATTGTTGCAAAATCTTTAATGTTAAGTTCGCTCCAGCTTCCACTGGGGCTTACCAGTGAAAATCCCAAATCATTTTTCGAGCGGCTTCCGCGCACGAGGAGTGTACCATCATGCATAACCTGAAAAACAGCGTTGGTTTTGTGCTGGTTAAATGGCGCTCCCAGCTTTTGAGGCGGCGACCACACGCCAGCATCATCCTTTGTAATCAGGCTGATATCCTGGTTGCCTTCCTTGCTGACCACAAAAAAATAGAGTTTTTTGCCATCTGGAGAAATAACCGGTCCGGCATCATGATTGACAGAATTAGCCTCCTTGAGTTTGCTCAACTCATATCGGGGAGTGAAGGTTTGAGAGAAGCCGCAGGTACAGACAAGCCAGAAAGCGAAACTTACATACTTCATGAAAACTCAGGTTTATCAGTAAAGTTAGTAGATTTCAGGATTCATCATGAGCAAGCTGGAAATGATATTGCCATTGGGCGATTCGCGGCTGTACGAAGTCTCAACTGCCGTTTTACCGGGCGAGGTCGAATCGCTTACGACGGTAATACAAGACCTGCACGATATTCTTTTTGAATTCAGAGCCCGGTACAATGCGGGTCGCGCCATTGCCGCACCTCAGATCGGTGTAATGAAACGGCTGATTTACATGCACATTGACAAACCGGTCGTCATTTTCAACCCACAACTTTCAAACCTGAGTGAAGAAATGTTTGAACTTTGGGATGACTGTATGTGCTTTCCGAATCTGCTCGTCAGGCTGAAACGACACAAATCGTTGATGTTAACTTTCCGGGACGGAAATTGGAAGGAGCACAGCATGAATTTAACCGATGCTTTATCCGAGTTGATTCAACATGAATACGATCACCTGGACGGTATACTCGCCACCCAGCGGGCGATCGATGACAAGTCTTTTAAATGGAGGTAGCCTCGCCGGGCAGGGAGAAAAATCCACGATTGCTCATGGCAATGGCCACCAGGATGATGATCAGGGCGATTGTATTGAAAATGAATATCCGCTTATGCTTTGCTGTATCGTCACTCATCTTTTTTGAAGTCGTGCGTGCCAGGGTTATTAAAACAATGGCCGTAAGCATCATCACACTATGTTCTGTAAGCCAGTAACGAAGAACAGGATCCTTCATAGCGGCACCGCTAAACATAACCCGCGGACTCACAAAATACAGAATCAAACCCACCAACAATTGTGTATGGGTAACGGAAAAAAGGGTGAGCCCAAGGGTATTGTCAATTTTTGCAAACGCCTTCTTATTGGCAAAGCCAAGAAACGACTTTACGATAACTGCAAGCAGTAGAATCAAAACAAGGTAGCGAAGCAAAGAATGAGTATGAAGGAGGCCTGTGACCATAGTATTAAATTATCGACCGAAAATTAGTCCATTGAAGTCATAGTTCAGCACCAGAACCGACATTTTATTCCGTTCAGTAAAATGCAGTGGCGCAAGTCAGCTGCTATGCTTACATTTCAAATATAAATTGTGAACCATGAAAAAGTTATCCACCATCCTTATCCTCATTGCTGTTGGACTCCATTCCCATGCACAAGGAAGCCAGGGCTATCAGCGCCCGCCGGAAGAAATAGCAAAACTGGTAGAAGCTCCCCTTACACCGGCCGTCACCCTCTCACCGGATAAATCCTGGATGGCATTGATGGACCGTTCCGATTATCCCAGCATAGAAGAACTTTCAAGACCCGAACTCCGAATCGCCGGACTGCGCATCAACCCGGATAATTTCGGCCCCAGCCGGAATAATTTTTTTATCGGTCTAAAATTCAAAAACCTGAAGGATATGAAAGAATATCCCGTTGCCGGACTTCCATCACCACTTCAGATTTCCAATATGTCATTTTCGCCGGACAGCAAAAAAGTTGCCTTTCTACAGACCTATCCTGATCACATTGAGTTGTGGATGGTCGACCTTCAAACTCATTCCGCAAAAAAGCTGACAGGAAAAAAGGTGAATGCCGCTTATGCCAATCCATTTGTCTGGCTCCCCAATTCGAACCACATCATTTTTCTTGCTGCTGTGGAAGGCAGCAGTCTGCCACAAAAAACAAGAGTTCCTGCCGGACCTGTGATTGAAGAAAATCTCGGCAAGAAAGCACCTTCGCGTACCTACCAGGATCTCCTTGAGAATCCCTATGATGAAGCGCTGTTTGATTATTACTGCACTTCACAACTTCAAACTGTTTCCATGGACGGTTTAGAAAAACCGGTCGGGAAGCCTGCGGTGTATTCATTTTACAGCCCTTCACCTGACGGCTCCTTGTTGCTTACGCGAACCGTGCAAAGGCCTTACTCCTACCTGGTCCCAGTGAATTTGTTTCCTCAACTGGTTCAGGTGACAGACATGAATGGAACATCGGTGAAAAGCATAACAGAAATTCCACTGGGTGATAATGTTCCGGTCGGTTTTAGTGCCACCATTAAAGGACCAAGAAATCATGGCTGGCGTGCCGATCAGCCTTCGACATTATTCTGGGTGGCTGCACAAGATGAAGGTGATCCGAAAATAAAAAAGGAAATCAGGGACAAAGTCTATCTCTGGCCTTCACCTTTCAGCGGACAGCCGGAAGAACTGATCAGTCTGCCGTTGAGATATGCGGGCATCAACTGGGGCAACGACAAGGTGGCCTGGATTTCTGAACGATGGTGGAATGACCGCAAGCAACGACTGTATCAAATCGATCCTTCCAATCCATCTAAAAAGAAAACTGTTTTTGACCGGTCTTATGAAGATACCTATTCCGATCCGGGTGATCCATCCACAACCTTGAATCAATACGGCCGCAATGTGCTGATGATTGGAACTGATAATACTGTTTTTCTTAC
>DAOMZK010000422.1:0-2918 GCA_035438035.1 Cyclobacteriaceae bacterium
AGTGACGGCGGGTGTGATGACGACCATAAGTATCAACTGCCATTGCAGGATAGTCGACGTGGTGGTCTGCGCACGTTCGGCAAATTCCTCGGCCATCCATCACGACACTGTAGGTATTTTGAATTCCGGCAGGGGTAGGAGGGGCGCCAAATTTTCCACCGGGCGAAATCGAATTTTGTTTTTTTACCGCATTGATCACATCATTTACCGTCAATCCGAGTCGGGTTAATTCATTCGGCCTGAGCCACACACGCATGGAATAGTCCGCCCCCCCAAACAACGTACACTGCCCCACACCTTTGAGACGGGCAAGCTGGTCTACAATATTGATATTGGCAAAGTTGTTCAGGAAGAGGGCATCATACGTGGTGTTCGGTGAAGAGAGGGACACTATAATAAGTGGGAACACCAATGATTTTTTCGTGGTGACACCATAGTTCTTCACTTCTACGGGCATTTTTGAGGTCGACTGCGAAACCCTGTTTTGTGTAAGCATATTGGCATTGTCGAGGTCTGTGCCAACTTCAAAAGATACTTGCAATGTTAAGGCGCCATCTCCTGAGTTGATGGACTTCATGTACAACATGTTCTCCACGCCGTTGACCTGTTGTTCAATGGGAGTGGCGACTGCCTGTTCCACATTGACTGCGTTCGCGCCATTGAATACAGTTGTCACCTGGATCATGGGCGGCGTGATGTCCGGATATTTTGAAATGGGGATTCCACGCAGGGTGATAAGTCCCATGATGATCATGACGATCGAAATCACCATGGCCACGATAGGTCTGCGGATAAAAAATTCACTCATAGCTTCAGCGTATATTTATTTACAAACCCATTACTTTTTCGTTGCCGTTGAATCGGGCCAGGCTGTAGGGACTTCTTCAATTTTACTGTTCAGGGTAAGTTGGGCGTTGCCGATGATGGCCACTTTGTCACCCGCCTTGAGACCTTTGGTCACCACCCAGCCTTCACCGGATTTTGGACCCGTCTCAATCATTGAAGCTTTAAGTGTGCTGGAGTCGGTAACAGAAAAAACCTGGAAGACACTCTGCAGTTGGAATACAGCACGCTGGGGAATGACTACAGCACCTTTGTAAGTGCTCACGAGCACACGCACCTTGACAAACAATCCGGGTCGCAATATCCCTGAAGGGTTCATAAAGGTGGACTCAACTGTTATGGTTCCGGTCTTGGGATCGATTTCACGATTTGCAAAGTCGACCGTTCCATTGAGTGGATAAAGGGAACCATCGGCCAGAACCAATTGGATTTGCCTCATCTTTTGAATTTCTTCTTTCGTCATCTTGGCGATACGAAGAAATTCTCTTTCACTGATTTGAAAGCGAACCCTTACTTGTTGAACGTCTGAAATGGTTGTCAATACAGAAGATGCGGATGCACGGCTGACATAATCCCCCACGCGCGCGTTGCTGATGCCGATTACGCCGCCGATCAGCGCTCGCACTTTGGTGTAACCCAGTTCAATCTGTGCATTTTCAAGAACTGCTTTTGCGGCCTGGGCAGAAGCTACTGCTGCTTTATAAGATGCTTCCGCATTGTCCAGATCTTGCTTGCTGAGGGCATTGAGTTCGGTGAGCGGTTTTACGCGATCGAGTTCATTCTTTGCGCGAACCATTTCGGTGTTGGCTTTAGCCAGGTCACTCGCCGCCGCATCCACCCGCGTTTTGTATTGGATGTCATCAATTTCGTACAACAGGTCTCCTTTTTGTACGACGGAACCTTCTTTGAAGCGTACGGCGGTGACCCAACCTTCAACCCGTGTGCGGATCTCCACATCGGAAAGTCCGTATACCTGAGCGACAAATTCCTCATAGATAGGAACATCAGTCTGGATAGCCTTGATCACGGAGACTTTTGCTGGCGGCAATACGATTGCCTGTTTTTTCGAACATCCGCCAGTGAGCAGCAGGAGTATAAGAATAAGGCCAGTCCATGGAGTTGATGGAAATTTTCCCGATGCTGCTCCAGGGGTAAAGAAATGGGGTATTTTTATAATAATCATAGCACAATTTTCAGTATGCAATATCCGGCTAAAAACGAATCCGGCTTAATGGTGTAAGTAAAGAAAATATATAACAGGTTGCAATTTGCAACATTATACTTTGCCGGCTCCCGGAGAGGATAATGATTAAAATCAGGATTTAGAGGCCATGAATGGGACATTGTATAAATTGATAAAGGCTATCTTTCCAATAAGTTCAAGATTTGTTATAAGGGAAATTGAATGGCCGAAGTTTTGACCCAAAACCACGGTTACTGGTTGCCGCGAGCTTGTATGGTTATCCTTTTGTCATTGAGCTCACCGGGATGTGATGCACAGGATAATCAGTTGTGGCTTGATGTTCAGGCAGAATATCCTTGGGCGGGTAAATACAATGTGGAAGGATCCGTGAGTTATCAGACTGTCACCAATCCGGGAATCCATTGGCGAAACTATGGAATATCCGGCTCATTTGAATATCAGAATATTCCCAGGATTGACCTGATCATTTCTTTACCATCCGATTTTACGATGCAAAAAGAATCTTTCCATTCCATTGCCTTCGCACCCTCCCTTGGTGTTAAGTATTATTTCTCTCAGGGAAAGAAAATTGATTTCAGAATAATCACCAAATGGGAGGAAAGATTTTTTTATGAGCTTGAGAATGATAACCTGGAACGCAGTAACAGAATCAGGTTAAAGGGAGAACTTTGGTACAGCATCAATGGACCCAACCTGTTTACTGATAAACTCCGGTATGCTCTTCTTGATTATGAAGAGTTTTTCGTCCTGGATCAGCAGGTCGATGAACGATATGCTTTTCTGCGGAGAGCTCGCCTTGGTATTGGGTATCGGCTTAGCTATGGACACCGGTTTGAATTGATCTACACCGTTCAATCTGCAAAGGATGAAA
>DAOMZK010000423.1:0-2914 GCA_035438035.1 Cyclobacteriaceae bacterium
GGACTTCCTGATCCTATCGTAAAAAAAGGACTGATCGATGTATGGGACCGGCCCGGCATGGGCGTGGAAATCAGAACCTCAGTCGCGAAAAAGTACCTGACTGCCGAAGACAAAAATTTCTTTGATTAAGAAAATCCTTCTCCACTTAGTTTTTCACGCCATTCGCATAGTCAAACACCAGATTACACAATGCATTGACGCCCAGCTTCAATCCACTGTCATCAATCATAAACTGCGAGGTATGGTGTGGTCCGGCTTTGGCGGGATCCATTCCTTTGGGCATGCCGCCCAGGGAAATGAATAATCCCGGTACTTTTTCACCGAAGAAGGAAAAATCTTCACTGGCGGTCGTTGCAGGGGTCAATTTTACATGGTCCTGGCCAGCGGTTTTGATCAGGGAAGGAACCATGCGATTGGTCAACTCTATATTATTAAAATTGACCGGGTAGTGCGTCGTGTAAGGCAACTCCACCACCGCAGTCGCTCCAGCTGCCTTCGCGGTGTAAGTGGCGATCTCATTGATGCGGGCAATCACCTTCTTTTCATCTTCCGGGCTGAGTGTGCGAACGGTCCCCAACATCTCCACTTTTTCAGAAATGATATTGGATCGGTTGCCGCCGTGAATAGAACCAATGGACACCACCGCAGCATTCTTTGTCAGATCTATATTTCTACTGACGATCGTCTGCAATCCGGTAACAATCTGGGCAGCTACCGGAATCGGATCAACCGATAACCACGGCATGGCGCCATGCGAGGGCTTGCCGATGACAGTGATCTTCATGTCATTCACAGAAGCCTGGGCGCCACCCGGGCGATAGCCAATGTTCCCCACCTCCGAACCCGATCCAATATGCAGTCCAAAGATGACGTCCACCTTCGGATTATCCAGCACTCCTTCTTTTATCATCAGGGCGGCTCCGCCTTCTTCACCTACGGGCGCACCTTCTTCTGCAGGCTGAAAAATAAACTTCACAGTGCCTTTCAAATCCTTTTTCATGGATGAAAGAATCTCCGCGACGCCCATTAAAATGGCGACATGCGTATCATGACCACAGGCATGCATCACTGGCACTTCATTACCGTTGTATTCACTCTTGACCTTTGAGGCGAAGGGCAAATCATTGGCTTCCAATACAGGCAGTGCATCCATGTCGGCACGCAGTGCGATGACAGGACCGGGCAAATCACCTTTCAGAATGCCGACCACACCGGTCTTACCCACACCGGTTTGGGTTTCAATGCCCAGCGACTGGAGATGTTTGGCAATCAAAGCAGCGGTGCGGACTTCACGGTTGCCCAGTTCGGGATTTTGGTGAATATCCCTGCGCCATGCAATGACTTTGGCATCCTCCGCATCCGCTTTACTCTTGATGATTTGCCTGATTTTATCTGATTGAGCATTGGAAATGATTGCCAACCAGCACAAAACTGAAGTGAATAAATATTTCATAAATATTTTATTTACGGGGGATAAAAATTTTACAACACATTCCACTCGCCTTTGAGCTTTCTGGAGAGCATCAGGTTGGCAGTATCATCCTTGAGGAACTTTTCTTTCTTTGGATTCCATTCAAGTGGCCGCTTCAATTCATAGGCTATGTTGCCCAGCGTACACACCGAAGCTGTACGGTGACCAATCTCAACATCGGCAACAGGTTGTGTCCGGTTTTTAATTGCCTTCAGGAAATCGGTATAATGGTTGTCACTGAAGTACACATGCTTTTCATTCGGACCGATGACTTTGTCTTTTAATGTCGCATCGGGTGAAGTTTCAAGTTTGCGCCGTTGGATGTCAATCTGTCCTTTTGTGCCGATGAAACGTACAGCATTGTTGATGCCGAAATTCTCATGCGTCATGGTGATGCCGTTGTCATATTCATAAGTAAGGAATTGCACCTCCTTGCCATCCGGTGGCGTCACTTTCACAGGACCGGTAGCATCCTTATCGAGTCCCCACTGGGCGATGTCAAACATGTGTGCACCCCAGTCCGTCATGCCGCCACCGCCAAACTCCTTGTAGTTGCGCCAATGTGCTCACACATCAGTCGTGGGCAACGGAGCCAGCTCAGCATTGAAGTTGACCATCTCATTCGGACCGATCCAAAGATCCCAGTTCACCCCGTCAGGTATTGTCTCAGCAGGCAGTGTATATGGAACCGGCGGGCCACCCACGTTTACTTTCACTGTTTTTATTTCGCCAATGTATCCGTTGCGAACGAGTTCCACCGCTTGCCGGAATTCAGGCCACGACCGTTGCATGTTTCCGGTTTGAAAAACGCGTTTGTTTTTCCTGGTGGCATTCACCATGGCACGTCCTTCTGCAATAGTCAGCGACAAGGGTTTTTCACAATAGACATCTTTTCCGGCTTCCAGTGCTTTGACGGCCATCACGCCATGCCAGTGATCCGGGGTTGAAATTACCACGGCATCAATTTCCTTCATGGCTAATATTTCACGGAAATCCTGAACCATCTTTATTCCCTTGTAATCTGTGGTTCCGGCTTTTTCAGCATAAGCGGCTTTGGCTTTGTCCAGGAATATTTTGGCCTTTTCGCCATACACTTCGCTTGCGGCAATCACCTGTACATTCCCCGTGATATGGAATGAATTGCGCAAACTGTTGGCCTGTCTGCCGCAGCCAATAAAACCAAAGTTCAGCAGATCACTGGGTGCCAAAAATCCATTTCCGCCCAGAACAAATCGCGGTACGATGGAGAAAGCAGAAAGCTGGGCAACTCTTTTAATGAATTTGCGTCGTGAGGTGTGTGAATTATCATTCATATTGTTCGATTTACAAATCACTTATACCTGTACAATTTCAGCCTTTGAATCCCCGTCGTCTCCACCTCAAACCGAAGGTGACGACCCTGGTGGCTCTGATCGCCATTCATCACTCTGTCCGGAATCCATT
>DAOMZK010000424.1:0-2908 GCA_035438035.1 Cyclobacteriaceae bacterium
CGGAGCTACTTCACGAATACCAATCTTCATGATGGCCATGTGGTGAACAGCATGCTCAATGTTGTAAATCAATTCACGCAAATAATTTGTATCACACGTTACGCTTTCCTCAGTGTCGCGGCGGTAGGCCACTTCCAATTTAAGGGGGGGATTGCCGTGTGGTGTATTAATAAAAGACTTAATTCGGGAGAGAACACCGATGGCGACAAACTTATCGGTCTCCATGATTTCGTCGTGTTCTCTTTTGTCGTAGTTGATTGTTCCACGCTCAAATCCCTGTTGGAGACAAATGAAAAACTCAAGTGTATGTCTCAAATGCTGCCCAATGGTTGCATTTCCTAAAGCTGCAGAGGGTGTTGAAAAGTCCCGCTCATCGAGCTGGTCAACCACATCAGTTAATTGATGGAGAATAGCTGTGCAAGCACTTACAATTTGCATAGTCGATTGGTTTACAAACTTACTAATAATTCAAATATGCTCCGCCCGATTTACATCAGGGTACGAATTTTCTCCAATTCTGTCCGGCTTTGGATTGCAGATTGTTCTCATTCGAGTTCCACTCTGTGAGCGTATTGTTGCCCCAGAAATTATAAAACAAGTACAGCTTACCATCCTTAATCTTAAAGGTCTCAGGATCAATTTTTACTTTTTCGCCGCTGGCGCCCATGGCATAAGCACACCATCCGCCATAGGCTGGTTCATATTTATCCGGGTTTGTTTTAAATGTATTGCAGTTGGCGGCGCTGGCAAACCGATAACTCACTCCGCGATAGGTCCAGGTAATTTCAGGTTTACCTTCAAGGGGCTTATTGGTGAAATAACTCACCGGATCATAGCCCTCGATGGCTACACCTTTTTTTACATTAAAGTTTTTGGTTCTGACGTCATCACTTTGTGCCCCTGAGACCAGGGTAATAAGCAATACCAGTGAAGTCAATGCAAAACGATTCATAGTCCCTCGGTTTTAAATACCCTTAACGGAAGGTTTCAAAAATCGGTCAATTCAAATGCTGGTATTGTCGCGTACCTTACAAATCGTCATTCCGGCCGGTCAATTCCTTAAGCACACTCCACACCAGCTCCGATTCATACCCCTTCCCTATTGCAAAGCGGGCTGCTTTATCTCTTTTTTTAAAGAGGTTGGATTCGGCCGATTGTGAAAGTTTTGCTTTTAGCAGGCGCGTGAGTGTTTTTGTGTAATCCGCTGGATCAATTTCATTCAGACCTTTTTGTACACACCGAGGAGTTATTTTGTGCAATTCCAGCTCATGTGCAATTTTATTGCGCCCCCACTTTTTCATACGGAATTTCCCCCCGGCAAATGCTTTCGCAAATCGTTCCTCATTTAAAAATCCATCTGTGATCAGCCTGGAAATGATCTCTTCTACTTCATTCCGGTGTAAACCAAATGAATACAGTTTATTGCGAACCTCATAGTGCGATCGTTCCTGGAAAGCGCAGTAGCGCGTTGCTTTGATAAAAGCCTCGGCTGGAGAAAATATTTTTCCGGAACCGGATGCTGAATAGCCACCGCGAATCATTCCTTAAAAATACAATATGAAATCCGAAAACCGGATACGCGCACTACTTCAATAGCCCTTTGGTCTTCAGGATACTGCCCAGGAATTTCCTTTCATTTTCTGTGTTGAAAATGCGAAAGGGTAAATGAATGAGCTGGGCCTTATTAACAAATAACAGAAAGTAGTCCTTCCCGAGTTTGACGTGCTTGATCTGGTCCCACTTCAACGGCATACCTTCACGTGCATTGATTTTCATAACAATTTGCTGACTGGTAATCTCGTACGAAAATCTTTCGAAGAGCATTTTTCCCTGATCGAGCTGGGTAACACCGTAAAACTGGATTAACCAGAAGAGTACGAATAATCCATACGCTACAATTCCTCCAATGATCCACCAGATGCTGGGTATCCAAAAATACAAGAGGCAAATGGCGATTGCGATAGGAATGGCCCACCACTGCTGTTTCAATATACTGGACAACGCCATCTTGATGTACAGTGGTTTTTCGAGACGATAATTACGGGTCTTTACAATCATATCCTGTCCTGAATGGGGCGCAAAGTTAATAGCCCCGGAGTAATCTCCTACTGGTTCATCATTACTTTAAGACTCAAGTCGAGGCTTTTGACAGAATGTGTGAGCGCCCCCACAGAAATATAATCCACGCCACATTCTGCCACTGACCGCAGGTTAGCTTCAGTAATTCCGCCACTGGCTTCGATTTTATACCTGCCCTTAATTCTTCCGACTGCTTGCTTCATTTCTGCCAGGCTCATGTTATCCAGCATAATAACATCCACACCCCCCTTTTCAATAACCTGGTTTACTTCTTCCAGTGATCGCGTTTCAATTTCAATTCTAAGTTCCTTATTTTTTTCTTTGAGATATTTCTTTGTGCTGGCAATTGCCTGGGCAACACCTCCTGCGAGGTCAACATGATTATCTTTGAGCATAATCATATCATACAAGGCAAAGCGATGATTCATTCCACCGCCAATGGTGACTGCCCACTTCTCCAACATCCTGAAATTAGGCGTAGTCTTTCGCGTATCCATCAGGCGCGCAGGAGTGCCTTCAATTATTTTACAGAGTTTACGTGTATACGTAGCGATACCACTCATGCGCTGAAGGCAATTCAGTATGAGTCGCTCTCCGGTCACTATGGATCGGGCCGGTCCCTGAACAATGAACGCTTCTTCTCCAATCCGAATCTCATCTCCATCTTTTTTAAAGAATATAATTTTCAGTTTGGGGTCGATATGAGAGAAGATTTTTCCTGCCAATTCCAGTCCCGCAATTATTCCATTTTCCTTGACCAGCAGTCGCGCGCTGGCCTGCAATCCTGACGGGACCGCACCGAGTGTGGAGTGATCTCCTTCGCCAATAT
>DAOMZK010000425.1:0-2902 GCA_035438035.1 Cyclobacteriaceae bacterium
TTTTATGACCCTACAGCAATTCACCGAAACAACAACCACTTCCCGACCACCGGAAAATATTTCCCCCTTGCTTGAAGCCATGTGGTATGATGCACAGGGTGACTGGTCGAAAGCACATGAGGTTGCACAGCAAATAGAGACACCAAATGGAGCCTGGATTCATGCCTTTCTCCACAGGAAAGAAGGAGATGTGTCCAACGCAGGATACTGGTATCGTATGGCCGGAAAATCATTTCCCAACCAAACGCTGAAGGAAGAATGGGGTGAGATCGTTTCGTTCCTGTTGAGGGAAGATTAATTGTCAAATTCATGATCGCGCGAGTGGAGAATTTTTTCCTTCCATTGTTTGATCTCCGCAGCCCTTTGTTTCAGTTCCTCTTCACCAGGCTGATATTCCATCAACCGCTTCAGATCAGGTTGACCGGCATCCACCCATGCCGTGTACCAAAGGTCGCCCGTCATTTTTATGCTCGCCCTGAACTGACGCTCTACCATACCGTCCAGTTTTTCGTGGTACCGCTTTGAAAATTCGTATGAATAAACTTTAATGGTTTGCTTTCCCTTCGTTTCGTAATTGAATTTCGCAAGAGAAGATTCTGTCAGTACTTTCTCCATTTGCAGTACACTGTCCACCATCGTATGTGAATGCCACACAACTTCCCATGCCGCTTGCTGGGGATCGATGATGTAAGCCGCTTTGCCAACATAAAAATCATAAGTGTCAAAAAATAACTCAGGGAGTCGGGATTCCCAGAAGGCATGAATTCCATTTTGCCCTGTAAGCTGCCCGTTATAATTATGAGATGTGTGGAGCGGTACGTGTGCATCACCAACATAATGTCCCAGTTCAGCTGAATTGCGTAATATTTTCTGTGGGTCACCCAAAAGGAAAGCGTATTTCAACTGATTAAACATTCTCGCAATGTGCCAGGGTACGATGCCGTGCAACTGAAGTGAATCTTCGCCATACAACTTCACTGCATCATTCCAGTATTTGGGCAACCTCGTCCAGACACTGTCTCCGTAGTCTTCCGCGTCAATAAAATGTCGCGGCGCTTCGTCTGCAACGGCATAGCGACGCCGGTCCGGATAGGTTGCAGCTTCTGTGATATACTGAATATGCCTTTTGTAAAAGCCGATCATTTCTGATGGAAGGGTAAATACCGCCAGCCGGTTAATCTTTTGATGGCTGAAAAAACCCCAGCCCGAACACGTTAAGGCGGAGACAAATAATATTACTTTCAGTGTTGAGTTCATGGGATTATCTTTCCCCATTCAATCTAATCATCATGCGAATCTTCATCCTTATTCCCCTTCTTTTTATCCTGAAAACCGTACAGGCTGCTGACCCATATCCCAGAAATGAGTCCATTGATATTCGCCACTATGTTTTCAGGCTCGAGCTGAATGATACCACAGACCGTATCGCTGGCGAAACGGCCATCACCATTCGTTTCAAAAAATCCATTTCAGAATTTGAACTGGACCTTTCGGGAATAAACAATCAGAACAAAGGGATGTCAGTGAAAAACATCAGCCTTGACGGACAATCTCTGAAATTCACCCATGTCAATGACAGGATCAAAATCCAGTATGAGTTTGCCTCAGGTGATGAGCGAACCCTTGTCGTTCGCTATGAAGGCATTCCACAAGATGGCTTGATTATCGGTAAAAACCGTTTTGGAGATCGCACATTCTTTGGGGATAACTGGCCTAACCGCGCCCATCATTGGCTGCCAACAATTGACCATCCGTATGATAAGGCCACTTGCGAATTCATTGTCACTGCACCTGAACATTACACCGTCATTGCTACCGGCACAAGAAAAGCAGAGAGTGCAGTGGAGAAAAAAAGGAAAACGACACATTGGAAAACAGCAGTGACCCTGCCGACTAAGGTGATGGTGATCGGTGTTGCCCGTTTCGCAATTGCTTATCTCGGGTCCGTCAACGGAACTCCTGTCCAAAGCTGGGTGTATCCCCAAAACCGTTTTGAAGGATTTTCTGACTATGCTATTGCAACAAAAATCCTCGACTATCTGAGTAAGAATATCGCAGTTTATCCTTACGAAAAATTGGCCAATGTACAATCCACCACAATCTATGGAGGGATGGAAAATGCAGGTAATATTTTTTATTACGAAAAGTCAGTTACTGGTCAGGGTAAAATTGAAGGCTTGATGGCACACGAAATTGCCCATCAGTGGTTTGGCGACTCGGCGTCTGAGGCGGACTGGTATCATGTGTGGCTAAGTGAAGGTTTTGCCACTTACTTCACCCAACTCTATCTTGAATTCACCTATGGCCGCGACCGGCTCATGGAAGAGATGAAAGTCGATCGTCAGCAGGTGCTGGATTACTTTGTCAAATCTCCTGCGCCCATAGTAAACCCATCCATCACTGATATCCGGAAAGTACTTTCTATTAATAGTTACCAGAAAGCATCCTGGGTTCTGCATATGCTCAGGTACGAGATCGGGGATCAGAAATTCCGGGAAGGTGTACGTCAGTATTACCAGCAGTATCAGCTCGGCAATGCCATGACAGATGATTTCCGCCTCGTGATGGAAAAAATATCAGGGAAAGACCTGCAGATATTTTTTGACCAGTGGATTTTCAAGGCCGGCCAGCCCGATCTGGCGGTGACGTGGCAGTATGATGATCGCAAGAAAAACATCAGGGTCGTTGTCGAACAAAAACAGAAGAACCTTTTTGATTTCCCCCTTGAGATCGGCTTGAACCAGGTCTCCGGGGCTCCTGCCACTGAAAAGGTCAGGGTGACAGCCATAAAGCAGGAATTTGCAATCCCAAGTGCTCAAAAACCGGTTTCCCTGAGCCTGGATCCAAATGTTTGGCTTCTTTTCACCGGTAAAGTGACCGAAAAGGGCAAATAATCTGTCTG
>DAOMZK010000426.1:0-2896 GCA_035438035.1 Cyclobacteriaceae bacterium
TTCTTCCGTGGAGTTTTTTCCAAACACATCTTTCTTCATCGCAGCCACCACACGAACCCGCTTCTCCAGGTCATTCAGTATTTCAAGCATCCGGTCCGACCATGGACTTTTTCCCAGCCACTCCGTCAGCGGGATGAGTCCGTCTTTCATGTACTCCGCTGATCCAAAAATGATTTCGCTGGTATCGGGGATTGCATTCCTGAAATTCTGTTTTGTGAATGAATACGTGTCCGGCAGTGATCCTATGCGCGCAGTGAGTCTTCTTTCCGATTCAAGCATCTTTAACATTCTGCCATGAAATAGTTCTGGCGAAAGAATAGATGCTGTGAGCACCATGAAAGGATAATTATCTGCTGCGGCATCCCAGGCATTCCAGAAATGGTTGCTTTCCTTCAGGTTGCGCGGAATCAATCCGCTGGCCGGATCGGCATTTGCCAGCCACCCATTCACGTAACGCATGCAGCGGACAAATCCCTCATTCGCCAGTCTGCCGTTTGCCAACGCCTCGGCTTGGGCAGCCTCTGGATTTTCCTTTTGTTGAGCCTGTACAGCCCATGCGAACACCAGGAATCCCAACTTGAGAAAGAAAAATTTGGTTTTCCTCATGCCCTCAGTCCTGCTGCCTTCAAGCCTGCTTTAACAAATTGTAAATCCTTTTTCATCGCTTCCAGTATCTCATTCCCTGCAATGGAGATCGTCCTTGATCCTGATTCTGCTCCACCGAGAGGATATTCATAATGTATTGAAACCGGGACTTTGAGTACATTGTTCTTCAACAAAGCGAAGTAGGATTTCCAATCCACGGCTCCCGCTCCCATTGGTACGGTCTCTGTACTCCACTTGCCGTCCTTCTTCACCCACTGAAAATCTTTCAGGTTGATCATTTTGATCCACGGTTGTATCATTTTGAAACCATACACCCAACTGTACATACCCTCGACCATAGCATGATACACATCATATTGCGATCCAACCTCATTCGGATCACAGGATTTTAGTGTCTGTGCCAAATCCCATACCGGTGCACTGAAATACCGGCCCGAGTGGTTCTGGTTAAGTCCCTTCATTCCATATTTTTTGTTCAGCAATTCCAGCTTCTTCATTTTACCTGCAATGGTCAACAGGTTTTCCTCGATAGGTCGTTTGTCATCATAATGAAACCAGCCAAGCCGGTAGATTCGAATACCCAATCCATTGGCAGTTTTCAAAATCTTCTCTGTCAGGGGATCATCTGCATCTGATATAGCGGTGACAATGCTGTACACTTCGAGTCCAGCCTTCCGGATAATTTCCACTGCTTTCGGAAGGTCTTCAGCTACGCGCTCAGGCAGTACGTGACCTTCCGGCCGCACGGTCAGGTCAATACCATCGAATCCCATTTCAGCAATGGCCCCAGCCATCGAATTGTAGTCCATCCAGTGGAGGGTTTTTGAGAACACGGAAAGTTTCCAGGCAATATCTGTTTCCTCCCACAATTCTTCCCTGGCAGAGAGCGTTCCGGAATACAATGCTGCGGAGGTGAACATGGCACGGTTTATGAATTCTCGTCTCGTAAATAACATAAGCATGGGTTGATTATGTCTCAATTTACATTATCCTGTATTTTTGCAAATCTGCTGATGCTTTGAAGATTCTTAAAAAAGCCCTTCTCTATACACTTGCCGCCTTCCTGGTGATCCTGATCGGGCTGTTTTCTTCGGCAGTCATTTTCAAAGACCGCATCATCCAGCGGTTTATCGCGGAAGTCAATAAAAATCTCAGCACCCCGGTTAAAATCGGGAAGATTGACATCTCTTTGCTGGAGAGTTTTCCCAACCTGTCGATTGTGCTGAACGATGTGTATGTGGAAGACAGTCATCCTGGTGAATATCCTTTGCTCACTGCACACATGGTCTCCTTCACGCTCAATGTGGTTGAAGTCTGGAACGGTCAGTATACCATCCGGGGACTGAAAGTGGTGGACAGCGAAACCAATCTCAAGATAAACGAAGCGGGAAACAGCAATTATACGATTGTAAAATCAGGTTCCGGTGGCGGATCAGTCTCGTTTGACCTTAAAAATGTGAGCCTTAAAAATACATTGGTAACCTACCTCGACCAATCCATCGTTCAGCATCATGAATTCTCCAGTGCGAATTTATTGGCCAGCATTTCTGCCGACCATGACCAATACCGTATTGCCGCCGAAGGTGATGTAGTCATCGAACAAATCGGAGTGGGAAAATCCATTTACCTCAGAAAAAAGATTTTTGATGTCAAGGCTCTCCTCGATTATAATGATACAGCCAAGTCAATAAAAATCCAGCCTTCTGTGCTGATGCTGGCGGAGGCTCAATTTGAACTCAGTGGCTCGTATGAATTCAAGGATAAAAATAAGATCGACCTTCATACAACAGGCAAGGATACTGACATTCAGACGCTGCTTTCTTTCTTTCCGGAATCATCAGCAGAAAACTTTAAAAAGTACAAAAGCAAGGGAGATGTGTACTTCGATCTCAAACTGACAGGTGAAATCAGCAAGCAAAAAAGTCCCTTTCTTACCATGGCGTTTGGAATGCGCAACGTTTCCCTCCAGTATTCCGGTCTGCAGTCACACATTGAAGGAGCCAACCTGGAAGGTTCTTTTGCCACTCCGTCATTGTCAAGGATGAACCATGCTGAACTCTTTTTGAAAAATATTTCGGGAGTGCTCAACGGTGATTCTGTGAATGGCAATTTTTCCATGAGCAATTTTGAAGATCCGTATGTCAGAGCCGATTTTCATGGGGAAGTCAATGCTGATGAATTGCAGAAATTTTTCCCCATGAAGGATGTGCGGGAACTTTCAGGTCGGATAAAGGCAAATGTATCCCTGTCTGGAATGATTGAGATGCTGAAAAACAAATCAACAGCCCAG
>DAOMZK010000427.1:0-2893 GCA_035438035.1 Cyclobacteriaceae bacterium
TGTTTCCAGGTTATTGGGTACAATAAACTGATTCAGACTTTTCCCTTTCAGTTCTGTTTCAGTGTAACCAAACATCTCGGCAAAGCCCTTGTTGATTTGCACCACCAACCCCTCCTCATTCAGAAGCGTAACGGCAAGCGGCGTATTCTGAAAAAGCTGATAAAATAGTTTTTCAGTTTTCTGGAAACTGGCTTCTGTTTTTTTTCGCTCTGTAATGTCGGTGAAAATTACTTGCACCGCCGGCTCACCAAGATACCAGTACAGTTGGCCTGACGACTCCACATGAATTATTCTACCATCAAGACGGATAAATTTCTCTTCAAGGGGAGGAACTCCTTTACCTCCAAGTATCATTCGGATGCGTTCCTTGACAATCTCCAGGGAATCAGGATGTAGAAATTGTATTGGATTTATCCCTATCAGATCATCTGCTTTCCCGGCTCCGATTATTCTTGCTGCCGCCGCATTGGCGAGCAATATTTTCCCTTTTGCGTGAATCACTATGCCCAGGGGAAGTTGCTCCACCAATTCCCTATACCGTTGTTCCGTATCAATTTGCTGCTGTTGCAGTTTTTTTTGATCGGTGATGTCCTCAAATACGCCATTGTAAACGATTCTCCCGTCTCTCATGCAAACCGGAATACCCTTGGAACTCAGCCATATAAAACCGTCTTTCCCCTTACATTTTCCCTCCCATTTCCAATCCTTCATTTCCTTCACACTTTCAACTACACTTTCATTGAAGGATGTCCAGTCATCCGGATGAATAAAGTCACTGAGCCGCAAATGTCCCCGCATTAATTCGTTGGGGTTCACGCCAAGAAGATCTTCGCTCCGCGGACTGATATAAGTAAAATCACGCCGTCCGTCCGGAAAGAAAGTATACTCAAACACGACTACCGGGAGGTGGTCGATAAGACGTTTGAGACTTCCTTTTTTCCTGGGAATCATACGTAAAATCAATCCGTCAAAACTAAAGGATTGGGCCTTTAGTGGTCAATACATGTAAGAAAGGATAGGAAATTCAATTATTACATTCCAATTTAAAGAGTGGAAGCCATATTATCTATCCGGTTCAAAAGTGAGCAACTTAACCATAATCGTTTTCCTAACTTTAAAGAATCAAGAATACAATAATGAAAATACTGAAGTATAGCGTAATAGTCATTGTCGTCATACTCATTCTCTTCTTCAGCATTGGTCTGGCGATTCCCAACTTTGAATATTCCACCCGGGTTCAAGTACATGCTGCACCAGAAAAATGCTGGAAAGTCATGCACGACACAAGCAGAATGAAAAAATGGCTGCAGGGATTCGTGAGCCTGACCCTGATCAGAGGAGAAAATTTTCAACCGGGATCCCTATACGAAATCGTACTGGTGCAGGATAAAGAATATCGGATGCAGGAGACGATTAAAGAAGTGAGGCCTCCTGAATGGGTTGCCTATCTGCTCAGCAACGATGTGATGATTTCAGATTACAATTTCAAGTTTACGGGCGACCCAAGGCATACAGAAATTGAAGCTCACTATTCTGTGTCAGGAAAAACATTCGTGTGGCGATCGGTCTTGTGGTTATCAAAATCAATGCTCCAGTCCAAAGCTCAGGAGCAACTCAATTTGCTCAAGGCTGAAATAGAAACAGGAAGTTAATAATAGGGCTAAGTTCCTGGGGCGATCCTGTAGTGATGGCTTTCAATAAAGCCATGGTAAAATAACCCTGTTTCAATTTTGATAAAGGCCATTTCATGAAGCACTTCTCTCCAATCCGGAAGTACTATTGCTTCAATGTTGCAGATTATCCTGAAGAAAAAGTACATAATCATTAACAGCGATTTCTGCCACCATTTTCCTCCGTTGACAAAGTCGGTGATCAGCCATCGTGTTTCAATATTGGAGGCAAGAGCGATCTGGCCAATAACTTCACTGAGATGAGCAGTTGAAAACAAATCAAGAAAAAATGGTAAAATGATTGCTGAGAAATTTCGTTGAGGAATTTGATCGGTTGTCCCGCAAATATAGGTTACGTGATTAGTGTCCGGATTCATTTTTCTCGCCCGATCTATCATCGCTGAAGATGAATCTATAAACCATATGTGGCAATCCGGTTGCCGGAGCAGAATTTCGCTGATGATCCATCCTGTACCGCCGCCCAGAACAAGAACATCTGCACATGGTGGTACTGATTTAAGAAAATGAACTTGGGCTCTTCTGATCTCACCACCAAAGACGAGGCTCGTCAACTTATCATAATAAGGTGCAAGAAAATCAAAGCCGTTCCGCTTCCTTTCAGGCATGACGGAGAATAGGGAATCTTACGCTGACTTAAGCGCCTCGGCTCCTGCGACAATCTCCAGAATCTCCTTGGTAATAGCAGCCTGGCGGGTTCGGTTATAAGTAAGCCGAAGATCTTTCAGCAATTCGCCGGCATTTTCACTGGCTTTATCCATGGCTGTCATACGGGCACCATTCTCCGAAGCATTGGAATCCACAACGGCCTTGTAAAGTTGAACCTTCAAAGACTTGGGGATCAACCCGATCAGGATCTCCTCCTGGTTGGGCTGAAAAATATAATCCGTATCCTGCTTGGGATGCTTTGTGTCTGCAACAGGAGGCAGTACCGGCAACAATTGCTCGAATGTCAGGATTTGCGTAGCCACATTTTTGAAGACATTGTACACAATTTCAACCTTATCATATTGACCATTCCGGTAAGCATCCATTACATGTTGAGAAGCCTCCGAGACTTTCTCAAAGGACAGGCTATGAAAAATATTCGCAAAGTCTCCGACTACAGGATATTTCCGTTTACTAAAATATTCAAATCCTTTTTTCCCAATCGGCAGAATGGTGACATTCCCCCTGGCGTGCTGAGCTGAATATTTTTCCTGAAT
>DAOMZK010000428.1:0-2882 GCA_035438035.1 Cyclobacteriaceae bacterium
CGGCCGACAATGCGAGCAACAGGCGGGACAAACCTTTGATGATGCAAATCGGACTTGGTGTGAGATTTACTTCCTATCTAGCCACAAAAGAATTTTATTCGTCTGTACCTGAAATGATTATGTTCCCGGGTGCGTTGACCTATAAACCCGATCCTGATCCCACAAAAAAGGATTCAGTTTTCATACCTGGTCCGCAGTTGCAATGCCTGAATCTGTTTTTTAATATAAACTTTGAATTAAAAAATTGGCTCCGCGCAGGAATGAATGGGGATATCATCGGTTATACTTTCGGACCACAGCGCCAAGGTCTTTATATCAATGGAACCCAGGCTGAAAGGGTAACTGTAACTCCCGAACACTTCAATTGTTTCTGGATCGAAAAGGGAGATGAGTCGGGCATGTTGTTGGTTGAATTTTTCGTGACAATACCAGTGGCTGATCATATTGAGTTGAAACTTGCGGCACAGGTACTGGATATGGTGTACCTCACCGACAGGCCGGTACAGACTTATCCGAGAGCCAATGACAGGTTCAGACTTCAGTCGTACATGTGGAGTGCGGGGATTGCTTATGGGATAGGGAAGAAGAGTAAAAGGTGATCCGATTGGGTCTGAATCAAATACAAAAACTTCTCACCTGATAGCAATCGGCCTTCCCGGAGATCCGGAAGCGCCCACAAAACGAATCGGAGTAAAAATAAACAGAAACTCATACGCCTTATCCGCCGAAAGAGATTCCAAATCCATATTCTCAAGGTTAAAGATTCCATTTTTCATCATCAGTTCCTGGTGAACCGGAATGGTAAGATCGGGGTTGGGATTGGGCATGACTTCAGTCGGGCCGGTATCAGCACCGGTCATGCATATTTGTTTGGCTACGAGCCACCGCGCTACTTCAAGTCCGATGCCAGGAGGATTTAAATTATATTCGGCTGGGGTTTTCCACAGCCTCGCCCAACCATACCGAAAGATGATCACATCACCGGGCGTAATGCTATTCTCTGAAACACCCTGCCTGGACAAAGCACCTTTGACATCAGCGAGCGTAACTTCATAACTATTGGTAAGCATGTTAACCCCTTTGAACGCCGCTACATCAATGAGGATGCCCCGAGAAAGAATCGGCTTAACATTTTGAACGCCGAGGTGAAGCAGGCCATCCGGATGAACGACTTCTTCCTGGGTGAAGCCGTTATAGTACACACCTTTGATTGTGCCGTCACTGAATTTGGTCAATGCGCCAATGTGCCCGGGTCCATCGAACTGTGTTCCGACCTGGCCCAGTTCGCCGGAGATGACTTCTTCATTGCCGAGTTGCTTGTTGGTGCCGGCAGCGGGTCCCGTATCTACCACATTCAGTTTGAATGAGCGTGTTCCTACAAATGGCATTACCCTTTCATAGGGATGCCCCAGTTCATACACTTTTCCTGATTGGGCATATTTCAATGCTTTCATGATTTTATCTGGCGTGATCCAATTGGAAGCGCCGGCTTCATCTTGCGCTCCCCAGATGGGATGCGGCCACCAGGGGCCACGTTCACGGGTTTGACAGTGCGATGAAAAGGTTATACCCATGGCAAGGAGGAAATAGAATGAGGCTTTCATTGTCGAGAGATTTATTCAACGTAAGTAGATACAAATAACGCAAAGAATTTATGCAATTACCTTGGCGTCCTTTGTGACTATGCGCGAACTTTGACGAATACAGTCCAACGGCATGCACCTCCAAGTCCACTCACCCGAACGCCTCACTGCCCATCAGCTGGACGACTATCTTGAAAAGGGCTGGTTCAGGATGGGTCAGAATATTTTCACTACCCATTTCATCCGCAACGACCAGAAAATCCTGAGTACAATCTGGCTGAGAATTCAGCTGGAAAATTTTAATCCTGATATCCCCTTGATAAAAAAGAACAGGAAATTCAGAATCAGTTATGCACTGGCTGAGTTGTCACCTGAAAAGGAAGAATTATTTGCCCGATACAAGCAAAATGTAGCCTTCCACGGCAGTGACTCACTGCATCAGTTGATGATTGGCCAGCACGGAGAACGTTCTGTATTCAACACCTATGAAGTGATGCTGTATGACAACAGTCGACTGATCGCCTGCGGTTACTTTGACCTCGGAGCGCTTAGTGCCGAAGGCATCACTTCCTTTTATGATCCTGACTATAAGAAATTCAGTCTGGGTAAATACCTGATTTACCTGAAGATCATGTACTGCAAAGACCTCGGTCTGAAGTATTTCTATCCGGGTTATTTTGTGCCTGGAAATCGGCATTTCGACTATAAACTTTCCATCGGAAATGAAGCCTTGCAATATCTGGATTTACCTTCTGCTTCCTGGATGCCTATACAATCATGGACAGAACAAACTATACCCATCGAAATGATGAGACGGAAACTGACTCGGGTGCAACAGCTTTTGTTGGATCATAACAGAGAATGCCGCCTGCTGCACTACAGTTTTTTTGACGCTAATTTTAGTGTTGAAATGAGGGACACGGGTCTTTTGGATTTTCCCCTGTTTTTATCCTGCGGTAGCGATGAGGAAATTAGCCCGGTGTTGGTATTTGATGTACGGGATAGCAAATACCATCTGTTGTCCTGTGCCCCGGTTTGGAAACTCCAGGCACCCATCATGGTTGAAAATTTTTATACAGCGTATTACCTGATGCCTGTGGCGGAAGTACACGTTTCTGAAAGTGAAATCGAAATAGCCGGAGTACTCAGTGCTGCGGAGTAGGCAAGCTAAGGGGATACTGATCACGGCATTGTCGAAACAAAATCGATCATTCTGTCTTCAGGGCCTTCACCGGATCACTCACAGCAGCTTTGATCGCCTGGAAACTCACGGTTAGCAGCGTAATCAACAATGCTCCG
>DAOMZK010000429.1:0-2879 GCA_035438035.1 Cyclobacteriaceae bacterium
TTCCGTTCACAGCTCATCAATCAATACCTCAGCGAGTCCGTGCTGACGGCCTTGATTGCACTTTTCATCGGTTTGAGTATCTCCTGGTTTGCAGTGGAATGGCTCAACAGTTTTACCGGCAAGCAGCTCGCCCTCGACTTCAGCCAATGGCCGTTGATGCTGGGACTGCTGACATTTGCTGTAGTGGTGGGATTACTGGCTGGCATTTACCCTGCGTTGGTGGTATCCGGGTTCAAGCCGGCATTGGTGCTGAAGGGTCAGCTGGGTTCTGCGAAAGGCAGGGGAGGGATACGGAAAACGCTCGTGGTGGTTCAATTCGCCATTTCTATTGCATTGATGATTGCCACAGCCACTACCTTTTTACAACTGGAATTCATGAACAACCGGCCGCTCGGTTATGATAAAGACCAGGTCGTGGTGCTGCGGTTGTTCCCGGAGATAGCCTCCAACTTTGACTCTTTCCACAACGAGCTTCTGAAAAATTCTTCTATTGGAAGTGTGGGACGGTCCAGCATGGTGCCTACTGACAGGCTGGTAGATTATGACGGAGCCAAAGTCCCGTCCGGAGACAAGATGGAATCGACGAGCGTGGTGATCAAGAATGTCGGTGCCGACTATGATTACCTCACGACTTTTGGTGTAACCTTTGCAGCAGGAAGAAATTTTTCGCGGGAGATCAAGAGCGACGATTCGATCGCTTACATTCTCAACGAGTCAGCGGTGAAAATGATAGGATGGACCAATGACAACGCGATTGGCAAGGACTTTCAGTATGGAGACCGGAAAGGAAAAGTTATTGGCGTAGTAAAAGACTTTCATTTTGAATCCCTTCACGAGCCGATTGTGCCCGTCGTGTTCATGCCATTTACCAATTATGGAACTATTTCAGTAAGGATTGCCAGCAAGGATATGCAACAGGGAATTGCCCACATTGAAAAGGTATGGAAAGAATTTCTGCCCATTCGGCCTTTTGAATATATATTTCTCAGTGAGCGCTATCAACAGTTGTATCAGAGTGAGCAGAAGCAGGGGCAGTTGTTTACGGTGTTCTCCAGCCTGGCAATTTTCATTGCTTGTCTGGGGCTCTTTGGGTTGGCGACGTTCAGCACCTTGCAACGGATGAAAGAAGTGGGTATAAGAAAAATTCTTGGCGCCTCTACTTCCAGTTTGCTCTCGCTGCTGTCGCGGGAAATATTTATTCTCGTGTTAATTGCCAACGTGATTGCGTGGCCTGCCGGGTGGTACTTCATGCGCCTGTGGCTGGATGGATTTGCTTATCGGATTGACATGCCTGTGGCGGTGTTTGTGATCTCGACGCTGGCAGCGCTGATGGTGGCCTTGATAACGGTAAGTTCACAGACCATCCGTACGGCGATGACTAATCCGGCCAGGACGCTGCGATATGAGTAGGCGCTAATTTGACGGAGCGTCGTTGGAACTTTTTGAACTATCACAATATCAAAGCGTGGATTTCCCTGGATTTAACCCAGAGGGGGATTAAGGCCAGAAATACACTTAACATAATATAAATTATATAACTCTATCCTTGATTAAAATTGACTCTCATTCATAAAAGAAATATTGTACTACTGCATCTCTATTGACATTGGTTAAATCCATAACCCTCGGTTCCTTTTTGATATTGAAGAATATTACAGTCCAACCTTGTTCCATTGAACCACGAATATCCAACACCCGCTCTTTCTTGTTGACGTCAATTAATTTAAGGTAGCCTTTGTCTTGTGCAGTTATCAACTTAATTTTTAAGTTACCTATAGTTTCCAGGCCTTGTTGCTTCAGGCTATTGTAGTACATTCCATCGTCTCCCACGATCGATTCCTCATCCTCCCTTACAGAATCATCATGTGCCAATTCGGCAGCTGACATTTTTTTTCTTGCTTCTAGACGCTCAGCTTCCTCCTGTTCTTTGGCTTCCTTCATTTCCCTGATACTAGCTTGAGTTTTTTCAACGAGGATTGCACAAGTAGTTGTAATGACTTGAAATTCGGAAGTATCAAGCGGGGAACTAAATAAAAATTGGTCGAGGTTTATGAAATACTTAGCGGCCTCTTCTTCGCTTAAGCTAGTTCTGGGAATTGTACTTAAAGAATCATCCGGATTTTCAGGTACATTCAGCGCGTTTTCACTCATGACTGTCGAATCATGTACTGTTGATTCGCTCTTGACATCAGGTTTGCAACCCATTACAAAGGCAAACATAGCCATCGTGATTTGTCCTGGAATTTTAAACGTTGTCACTATCTGATTTTGAATAGCGTTATCAATAGCCTCCTCGGACGAGGCGCGGGAAAGACCCACGCCATAATAATTCATTGCAGCCTTTGCTCATCTCCTTGGTTTACTTCTCCAATATCCATAACATCCATCCCACTTCCAAAGCCACCAAAGCGTGCCGATTACCTGCCCGGCCATCAAGGACTAACGGTTACCATTACTCGCTTATATCTCGTTAGCGCTGGTGTTCCCTTGTCTGAAACCTTCAGAATAAAATGAAGGGTTTCGTTTTTCTCAACCTTTGGTGCTGTGATGTAAATACCATGGACATTCTCGGCACCCATGCTTAGTAAATTTTTACTGGAGCTAGCTTCCGGATAATGGAACCATAAAAAACTCAGGTTATCGCCATCAGGATCGGTGGAGTTGAAAGCATCCAGGCTGAAGCCTGCTCCGCTTTTTACTATGAATTGTTCAGGATGGCTTAATACAACAATAGGTGGATGATTTGCTTCTGCATACGACTTCACGCACCAATCCATTCGCGCAGCAAAGTCATTTTGAAAGTCATCACGCCAACGCCACAAACTCGCTTTGTCACTGGTAAACGCAGTCGTGTCCTTGCGAACTGCCCTACCGTATTC
>DAOMZK010000430.1:0-2857 GCA_035438035.1 Cyclobacteriaceae bacterium
TTTTGCATCAAAATTAGGAGGAAAGGCTGAAGAATGGCGATTAAGATCACGGATGAGTGTATAAATTGCGGGGCTTGCGAGCCGGAATGTCCCAATACCGCTATTTATGAGGGAGGCAGGGAATGGACCTGGGCAGGAGGCACGAAGCTTACAGAAGTGGCTTTGGAAGACGGATCAAAGGCAGATGCCAAGACCTCACAACAGCCCGTTTCTGATGAATTCTATTTTATAGTGTCCGGGAAATGCACGGAATGCACCGGGTTTCACGAGGAACCTCAGTGTGCGGCTGTTTGTCCCGTCGATTGCTGCGTTCCTGATCCGGATCATGTGGAGTCGAAAGAGGCACTTACTGCCAAGAAGGCGTATTTGCATAACGAGGAATTGGCGTAGGGCCGTTGGGTATTAGGTCTTGGGTTTTGGAGGTGGACACTGGCGACTAAGCGGGTCCAAACTAACTACCTACATGTAATTATTGATGAAAGGCCTGCACCTAATCTAAAACCCAAGACCCGAGAACCCAAAGCCCAAGACCAACAGCCACTACTTCATTTTCGATCGCTTAATCAAATACGACTGCAGTACCGAAAAATAATCCGTCTGCGTATTCGCAGCGATAAAGTCAATCTTAAGCTGATTGCATTTGTATTGTAATCTTTTGTGGAATTCCTCCTGGGCTTTGGTGTAGCGGCCTTTGATCTCTGAAGGATTCAGTTTTAGTTTCGTTCCGCTTTCAAGGTCAACGAATTCGTAGGGCCTGTCCTCAAAATTAAAATCGAGTTCGGTTTCATGATCACTGACGTGGAAAAGCAGTACTTCATGTTTGTTGTGCTTCAGGTGCTGGAGTGATTTGAAGACATCCTCTTCATCCTCACCACCATCAAACATGTCGCTGAAAATGATAATGAGTGAACGTTTATGGGTCTTTTCTGCGACCTCATGCAGGACTTCCGATACGCGCGTCTTTTTTTGTTTGGCCGTTGTGTGGATCGTTCTTTCCAGCAAGGAAAAAAGTTTATCCAGGTGTGAGGCTGTCGATTTAATTGGTGTCAACTCATCGATTGATTCCGAAAACAGGCAGAGTCCTACAGCATCGCGCTGTTTGTGCAGCAGGTACGCGAGCGCGGAGGAGGCGTAGATGCTGAATTTCAGTTTGGCCAGTGTGTCAGCCGGGTAATACATCGACGAAGAACAATCCAACACAATCAGACAGCGCAGGTTAGTTTCTTCTTCATATTGTTTGGTGTATAACCGGTCCGTTCTTGCAAAGACTTTCCAATCGATATGCCGCGTACTCTGGCCTTCATTGTAGAGCCGGTGTTCAGCAAACTCAACTGAAAAGCCGTGGTAGGGGGACTTGTGAAGACCGGTAATAAAGCCTTCTACGAGCTGTTTTGCCAGCAATTCGAGGCTTCCCGTCTGTCGGGTTTTGTCTAATGTAAAGGCCACAGGGATGATGAATAATGCATTAGGGCTTTAAAATTAAGGCTGGCAAAGCGAAGTTAACAGTTATTTATTGGCCTGAGTTTGCAATAATTTTCGAAACCATTATCTTCGAACACACCTAATCCCTAAACACACCTAAACCTACGATTTGTGGAAGAGAATAAGAACGGAAGAGACGAGATTTACTCTGAGAAAGTAAAGGCTGGTAAGCGGACCTATTTTTTTGATGTCAAGTCAACGCGATCCAATGATTATTACCTGACCATCACCGAAAGTAAAAAGCGTTACAACAAGGATGATGAAGGATTTACATACGAGAAGCACAAGATTTTCCTTTACAAGGAAGATTTCAATAAGTTTATGCTGGCGTTGAATAATACCGTTAACCATGTAAAAACGGAATTGATGCCAGGCGTGGATTTTTCGCAATTTGATCATGCCCGCGAAGAACACGAAGAAGTTTCAGTGGAGACCAAGCCCGCAACCATCGAAACGGAATTGAAATGGGATTAATGTGACCTAACCTATACCTAAGCCGAGAAGCCCTGCCTTGAGTACATCAAGGCGGGGTTTTTCAATTTATAAGCATACAATAGTTTTCGCCTCGGCGAAAACATTATTTTTTTATGCAAAGTCGCAAAGTAAGGTAAGACTATACTCAGATTTTCTTTGCGCCTTTGCGCGGACCCTTATCAGTATTAGCAGGTTGCCTGCCAAGGTGTATATTTGCGGACTTTTTTAACAGAATTTTTCAAATCAGTTCAGCAGGGTATGGGATTAAAATGCGGAATCGTAGGCTTGCCCAACGTAGGGAAGTCCACTCTTTTCAATGCTCTTTCAAATAATAAAGCGGAAGCCGCCAATTTCCCTTTTTGCACTATTGAGCCCAATGTAGGGGTGATTTCCGTTCCAGATGAACGCCTGAATATCCTCTCCGGCCTGGTGAATCCCCAGAAAGTCATACCCACTTCCTTTGAGTTTGTGGATATCGCCGGCCTCGTGAAAGGTGCTTCAAAAGGAGAGGGCCTGGGCAACCAGTTCCTTGCCAATATCCGCGAAGTGGATGCCATTGCGCACGTGGTCCGTTGCTTTGAAAATGACAACATTATTCATGTCGATGGCCGGATTAATCCTGTTGCTGATAAAGAAATCATTGATACCGAATTGCAACTGAAAGACCTGGAATCGATCGATAAAAAGATCGCCAAAGTGGAGCGTTCTGCTAAAAGCGGTGATGTGAAGGCAAAGAAGGAACTTGCTGTACTTCAATTGTTTCAGGATGCCCTGCAGTCGGGTAAAAATGCAAGGACGGTGAAGACAGACGCAGAGGACAGGAAAGCCATTGAAGACCTGCAATTGCTTACTGATAAGCCTGTCATTTATGTCGCCAATGTGGAGGAACAATCAGTGCATA
>DAOMZK010000431.1:0-2832 GCA_035438035.1 Cyclobacteriaceae bacterium
ACGGTTGACGTCCTTAATGGTCTTGCTGTAAACACGATGATAGAACACCTTGGCATTGAGGTCACTGCCTTAGGCGACGATTATATTCAGGCGACAATGCCTGTCGATCACAGAACTCATCAACCCTATGGATTGTTACATGGTGGTGCTTCAGTCGTACTGGCCGAAACGCTGGGGAGCTTAGCGGCCCATTGTACTGTGGATGATCAAACTAAATATTGTGTGGGACTTGAGATCAATGCCAATCACGTAAAAAGTGTCAAGAGCGGCATCGTAACAGGCATTACACGACCCATACATATTGGCCAACGTACACACATCTGGGAAATCCGAATCACCAATGAAAAAAATGAATTGGTATGCGTAAGCAGAATTACCATGGCTGTAATTGACAAGCGCTGATGCGATATGGATAAAGTAAAAAGCCCTGATATATCGATAGATGGCTTCCTGGAAAGCGCCTTTACATGGTGCACTGATAATGATTTCTCTTACGCCTTGTGGCGCCTCCCGCACCAGACCACATTGCACTTTGCCGCCAGTGACAAGCCTCAACGGTGGGCTGACGTAAATGTAGAAGAGTCACAACCCGGATTTCTCTTCGCTCCCTTTGACCCTCAGCAAAAGAAAATTTATCTCCCGGCAGACGAACTGATTCAATTCGACGGCACTTCCACTATTTCCCTAAAAGGAGTTCTCTTCGAAAAAATAGCGGGGGAAAATATTGAACGAAGACCCAAGGGCCACACCCGTTACTACGCAGCGAGGAGCCAGGATACAAAAGCAGAAGCGACTTCGTATATAGATCTCGTCAATAAAGGACGTGATGAAATCTTAAGAGGGAATTTTGAAAAAATTGTTCCATCCCGCTCAAAGGCAGTTGCATTGCCGGATGATTTTAATCTGCTGAATGCATTTAACAGATTGTGTGCACTGTATCCCTCGGCTATGGTTTCTGTCTTTTCAAGTGCGCTTACGGGTACGTGGGTGGGTGCTTCGCCTGAATTGCTGGTAAGTGTTGATAGTGATTCATGTTTTCATACTGCGGCCATTGCCGGAACGCAACGGTACGATGAAGGCGTTGATCTTCGCTCTGTGAGCTGGACTCAAAAAGATATAGAAGAGCAAGCTTTGGTTGAACGATACATCATCAGCTGCTTTAAGAAAATCAGGCTCCGGGAATTTGAGGAACATGGACCCAAAACAATTATAGCAGGAAATGTCCTCCACCTTAAAACGGAGTTTAAAGTGGACATGATGGCCACCAATTTCCCACAGCTGGGTTCTATTATGTTGAAGCTGTTGCACCCCACTTCTGCCGTGTGCGGTATGCCCCTCGAGACCAGTCTTCAATTCCTGAAGGACCATGAAGGCTATGATCGTCAATTTTACAGCGGCTATTTGGGTCCCTTGAATATGAACAAGGAAAGTCATCTCTATGTAAACCTTCGGTGTATGCAGCTGTTATTATCGCATGCTATCTTGTATGCCGGAGCCGGCGTACTTGCCGATTCCGTTCCCGATAAAGAATGGAATGAGACAGAACTAAAAATGAATACCCTGGGCCGGGTTATTAGGCCGTAACTCCCCACCACACTACCTTGCGCGAGTGAACTTTAACCTTCTGAATAATCTGGTTGATCTCTGTTCCCGTAAGGGGATCTCGGATGTGGTGCTTTGTCCTGGATCGCGAAGTGCACCCATCACCCTCTCCTTCCTGCGCAATAAATTTTTTCACTGCAGAACTTTCAGTGATGAACGAAGTGCAGCCTTCATCGCCCTTGGCATTGCCCAGGAGACGCACTCACCAGTTGCTCTGGTATGCACGTCGGGATCCGCTGCCTATAATTTCGCTCCCGCTATTTCAGAAGCTTTCTTTCAGCAGGTGCCGCTCATCGTGCTCACTGCCGACCGTCCAAAAGAATGGATTGATCAATTAGACGGACAAACCATACGACAAGCAAACTTGTACAGCAGTCATGTAAAAAAATATTATGAACTGTCGGTTGATGATACTCATCCTGATGCGGGATGGTATGCCAGTAGAATTATCAACGAAGCTGTGAATCTTTCACTATCCGGTGCGCCAGGACCTGTTCATATCAATATCCCATTGCGTGAGCCTTTGTATCCTGGTGGTTCTGAACCTGTTGTGAGAAATCCACTAAAAAACATTGAATCAATCCAAACCAAAGCCATACTTTCTGATGATCAGGTAAAATCCATTGCCCGTGATCTATCCGGTTTCAAAAAAATTCTAATTGTATCTGGTCAAAATGAGTCGGATAGCAATCTGGCTGAATCAGTTTCATCGTTCCATCCAAAATCCGGATGGCCAGTAGTCGGAGACATCTTGAGTAATCTCCATAGCCTTCCATTCTTTTGTCGTCATACCGATACTTATTTGGGTCAGATTCCAGATGCTGTCAAAGCTGACCTCAGACCGGATCTGATTATCTCTTTTGGAAAATCAGTTGTCGCTAAAAACCTCAAACTCTTCCTGCGTAACTGCGAAAACACAGCCCATTGGCATATCCAGCCAGTTGGTGAAGCTGCTGATACTTTCAAAAGACTCACTAAAATTATTTCCGTTGAACCCGTAACTTTTTTTAACCAGCTTTCCGGACAGATTTATTCAGAACAAAACGAAGCCAAAGCGTACAGAAAAAAATGGGATGCATTGGAGAATCCGGCACAAAGCCTCATTGCAGAATATTTCAATTCTTCGAAAAAAAGTGAGTTCACCCTTGTGAACGAAATTATGCGGTCACTGCCGCAACCCTGCAATCTTCACCTGGCCAACAGCATGAGTGTGCGCTATGCCAATCACAT
>DAOMZK010000432.1:0-2828 GCA_035438035.1 Cyclobacteriaceae bacterium
GGAAGATCCCTTACAGTCTCGCTCCGCCATAGCGGCTACGGAAAGGCGATGCAGTACCCTCAACCTAACTGGCCTTCCATCAAACTGGCTCCTAACCTCTAGCTCTTCACTCTTCACTCTTCACTCTTCACTTATTTCCCCAGTCTCCAGGTCAGGTTCACATAAGGAGTAACGGGTGATATTTTAAACTTATCCGTTGAGATTAATTGGAAGTCTTTCATCACCAACACCACTTCAGGACGAAGGGTAAGCCGGGAAGAAAGCGGTAATGAAACGCCAAAGTATCCGGTCATAAACATTTCAAATGGAAGATCTTCATCATCTTCTTCCTCCGTGGTGCCTTGCAAAAAATGCATCATCCCGTCAATACAATGCGTTTCCAATCCGCCAAGCCCGGCAGACCAGCGGACATTGTTTTTGGTTTTCCATTCTGCGTTTACAATGCCGAGTGTAAACATCCAGGGCATGATCTGTTTAATACTGGTATCGAAAAGATAAGTGCCATCCCTGCCGGGATAATACACCATATTCATTTTGAAGAGTACACGAAAATTATTTTGACTATAGATGACCGTATTGAGTTTAAGTCCCATAAGAGATTGTGTGCCAATCGTTCCTGCCATCAGTCCCATAGAAGTTTTCCTTGAAAGTCCGTAAGTCAAGTCGCCAATCAGAATCGGCGGTGGTGTGGTGCCGGTATAGGTGGTGAGCAGTCCAGCATTAAATTTCCCCTTTGTTAGAATGAAAGGATCGAAGTCATTTTTAGCTGTTGACTGCGCAAGACTGGAATTCAGATGATGCGTGAAAGCCAGTGCAAGGGTTAGAATGATGATAAAACGTTTCATACACGGTGTTATTTGTTTCCCGAAAGATGGCGGGTAGACCGCCGGGATGAGTTTCAAATCCCACACTGCCAACGGAATTATTAAGCAAAAAGCACCATACAATCACGCATAGAATAGACCCTAGGCAATTGCTGCAAATTTTGTGATGCACATTCCGCTTGTTTGCGAAAAATGCAACTCCCCGCATCTCACCTTCTCACCTTCTCAACTTCTCAACTTCCCTTTGCCCTCAGCCCAAATTCGACTATCTTTGCGCCTCATTTTAAGAAAAAAGGAGATTTTGAGCATTTATGGAGGCAAGTAAGATCAGGAACATCGCAATCATCGCACACGTTGACCATGGTAAAACCACGCTGGTGGACAAGCTTTTGCACGCAGGCCACTTGTTTAAAGACCATGAGCATCCCGGTGAACTGATCATGGATAGCAACGACCTGGAAAGGGAACGCGGGATCACGATTCTGGCGAAAAACGTTTCTGTTCGCTACAAAGACTATAAAATCAATGTCATTGATACACCGGGTCACAGCGACTTTGGTGGTGAAGTAGAGCGCGTACTCAATATGGCCGATGGATGTTTGCTCTTAGTAGATGCTTTCGAAGGCCCCATGCCGCAGACGCGTTTTGTTCTGTCCAAAGCCCTTCAATTGGGATTGAAACCAATCGTGGTTATCAATAAAGTGGATAAGAAGAACTGCACTCCGGACGAAGTGCACGAGCAGGTATTTGACCTGATGTTTGCACTTGATGCCACAGAAGATCAGCTCAATTTTCCCACTTTCTACGGTTCGGCGAAACAAGGCTGGATGAGTTCAGACTGGAAAAAACCGACGACTGATATTACCGCACTGCTGGAAGGTGTGATTGAACATATTCCTTCACCTAAAATTGATGAGGGGACAACACAGTTGTTGATCACTTCACTGGAATACTCTTCATATATCGGGCGCGTGGCCATCGGCAGGGTTCAGCGCGGATCAGTAAAAGCTGGTCAGCAAGTTGCACTGGTAAAGCGCGACGGTGGTGGCGTGGTAAAGACCCGTATCAAAGAGGTTTACGTCTTTGAGGGTTTTGACAAAAAGAAAATGGATGAAGTGAAGGCCGGAGAAATCTGCGCGGTGGTCGGTATTGATGGATTTGAAATCGGGGATACCATTGCTGATGTTGAAAAGCCGGAAGCATTGAAATCCATCGCAATCGATGAGCCTACCATGAGTATGCTTTTCACTATCAACAATTCACCCTTCTATGGCAAGGAAGGAAAATTTGTGACTTCGAGACACATCAAGGATAGGTTGGACAAAGAGTTGGAAAAGAACCTGGCCATGCGCCTCGGTGATACAGGCTCGGCCGATAGTTTCATTGTCTATGGCCGCGGTGTATTGCACCTTTCGGTTTTGATTGAGACTACGCGTCGCGAGGGATATGAACTGCAAATCGGACAGCCGCAGGTAATCTACAAGGAAATCGATGGACAGAAGTGTGAGCCTATCGAGGAACTTACCATCGATTTGCCGGAAGGCGTTGCAGGAAAAGCAATTGAAACTGTGGCCACGCGCCGTGGAAAAATGACGAACATGGAACCCAAGGGTGACCGCATGATATTGAAATTCATGATGCCGGCCCGCGGAATCATTGGCTTGAGAAATTACCTCATGAACGTTACACAGGGAGAAGCTGTGGTGACGCATCGATATAAGGAATATCAGCCTTATAAGGGAGATATCCCGGGTCGAATCAACGGCTCATTGATCAGCATGGAAGAAGGCGAAGCCATTCCTTTCAGTTTGCACAACCTGCAGGACCGAGGAAAATTCTTTATCGACCCGAGCGATCCGGTTTACGAAGGACAAGTAATTGGCGAACATAACCGTGGAGGTGACCTCGTTATCAATGTAACCAAGACCAAGAAGCTTACGAATATGCGTGCTTCAGGCTCGGATGAGAAAATGCGTATTGCCCCGGCCGTTCGGCTTTCATTGG
>DAOMZK010000433.1:0-2814 GCA_035438035.1 Cyclobacteriaceae bacterium
GAAGTTCAGGAATCATCGTCACGCCGGCGTAGTTGAACAAGAACTTCATATTGGCATTCTTGTCTGTACTGTACAAGTTGACGTACATCAACATACTCGGGATGACTGGCGTGATAATCACACCTTCACGCTGTACAAGTGGTGGGAGCCTGTTCCTCACCTGTTCCACGCGGTTGGAAACCTGGACGAGTGCCTGGTTGATATCCGTGCCGGGTTCAAAGATCACCTGGACGTTTGCTTCACCAGCGCTGGTGGCATCGGAGGTCATGTACCGCATACCCCAGGCACCGTTGATGGCCTGCTCGATGGGAATGATCACTGACTCTGTAAGTGTTTTGGCGCTGGCTCCGGGATATGAAGCGGACACCATCACCATGGGAGGAGCAATAGACGGAAACTGGGACGTAGGCAATGTTTCAATTGCGAGTACGCCCATGAAAATGATTACGAGCGACAGTACTATCGCAAGTACCGGCCGTTTTAAAAATGCATTAAACATTTCTTTGTTGTTTAAAGGGCCTTACTCGACGTAAACTTTCAGCTTCGGAAGAACCTCTTTTGGATCTTCGTATTCAAACCTGGCAATCTTCTCATTGTCCCGCACTTTGCGGATACCCTCGAGCATGATCTTGTCATTCGCATTTATACCTCCTGAAAGAACGTATAGGTCGGGGAGTTCTGCGGCAATGTTGATTTCCCTTTGATGAACAGTATTGTCAGAGTCAACCACGAATACATACTTCTTCTCCAATACTTCGAAGGTTGCCTTTTGGGGAATAATCAAAGAATTGTGGAGTGGCTCAGTGGCCAGCACATTGCCGGTTTCACCGTGTCGCAGCAGTCCGTCAGGATTGGGAAATGTTGCGCGGAAAGCGATGTTACCCGTTTCGTTGTTGAAATCCGCTTCGATAGTCTTGACGATGCCGGCATAACGAAAGATTTCATTGTTGGCCATCAGCAGTTTTACTTTCATCAGGCTGTCTTTCTTCTGGCTGGATTTGATGTTGAGATATTCCGCTTCTGGTACGTTGAAGTATACCCACATCTCACTGTTATCTGACAATGTGGTGAGCAGATCGCCTTCATCGATGAGGCTTCCCAACCGCACATTGAACCTGTCCATGATCCCGTCAAAGGGAGCGTGTATTTCAGTAAAACTCAGGTGCACGGCCGCGAGCGACAGTTCTGCGTTCGCTTTGTCCAGTTTGGCTTTTGCCAGTGCAAGTTCATTTTTAGACACCACATTGCTGTCGGCAAGTTGCTTTGTGTTAAGGTATTCGATCTCTGCGAATTTGGCTTCTGCTTCTGCTTTTTGCAGTTCAGCTTTGTACAGCAGGGGCATGATTTGGAACATGAGTTGTCCCTTCTTCACGAATTTTCCCTCATCGACATAAATATGCTGAAGATATCCGCGCTCCAGTGCTCGGAGTTCGATATGTTGGATGGAGCGTATTTGGCAAACAAAAGGGCGGGTGACAGTCGTGTCCCGTTTGAGGGGACTGGTCACCTTGAAATTATATTCTTCCTCCTTCTCTTCAGATCGGGAAGAACAGCCTGCCGTGTACAAGAGCACACCCAGGCTAATGATGGAAATGAAAATGCGATTCATAAAATTGGTTAATGACCTAATTTTTTAAAAAAGGAGTTCAGTCGATTCCGCTTATCGCGGAATGGTTTGCATAACGAGATGCAGAAAAACAGGCTGGGCCTGTTCAGAATACGATCACAAGCGGAAAACGCGAAACCGGATGCAGGAATCTCCGGAGAGCGTACTGTATTCGAATGGTGAAAAGCGGGAAGCCCGAACCTGGAATGACTTGGCCAGGTTGAAAGGCATGAAAAGGGCATGGACGCTGTCCAATATTCTGGAATGAATATTCAGCGGATCGCGATCATCTTTGTTTTCTTCAATCTCTTCGATCATTGCATTGTCGAAGATGGAGGCGTTTGTAAGCGGAGCGGTGTAATGCTTAGCCCCCTCGGCAATTCTCGCAGTGGGAGTAGCGCTCACTCCCAGATACACGTAGGTAAATATCTGACTGTATCCCATGAGGAACAGGAATGCGACAGTTAAATATTTAACAGAGCGTTTCAAACGATTGTGATTAATATTTTCTTCCCTTTAAACCCTTGAATTTGATCTACAACACGAATAAATGTGAAATAGGTCTCATATTTACATTTATATTTATTATTTTATCCATAAATATATTTTATGAATTATACGTTGAACCAGCTTCAGATCTTTCTTAAGATAACACAGACACTCAGTGTTACAAAAGCGGCTGAACAACTTCACCTTACCCAGCCGGCAGTATCGATACAGTTGAGAAATTTTCAGGACCAGTTTGACATTCCGCTTACGGAAGTAGTGGGCCGTAAGATTTATATTACTGATTTCGGGAAAGAGATCGCGCAGGCGGCAGAAGCAGTGATCAACCAAATAGCCACCATCAATTATAAAACGCAAACCTACAAGGGTCAATTAACCGGTCGGCTCAAGTTGTCGATTGTATCCACAGGCAAATACGTCATGCCTTATTTCCTTGCACCCTTCATGAATCAAAACAAAAACCTGGACCTGGTGATGGATGTGACCAACCGGACCAAAGTGATTGAGTCCCTTGAGGAAAATTCGGTTGACTTTTCCCTGTTGTCTTTTTTACCGGCATCACCGGCTCTCGAAAAGCTTGATCTGCTGGAAAATAAGTTTTACCTCGTGGGAAGCGGGGAGAAGAAATTCAGGAAAGCACCATATCCAAAGAGCATCCTCAAAGAATTGCCTCTCATTTACCGGGAGAATGGCTCTGGTAC
>DAOMZK010000434.1:0-2808 GCA_035438035.1 Cyclobacteriaceae bacterium
GGGTAATCTTCCTATCCGTGACATTTTCTTCTAATTAATAAACGTAACACAATACTTCACCGCCAACATTCAACGCCCGTGCTTCCTTGTCAGTGATCACACCTTTGGAAGTCGACAGGATGGCAATACCGAGACCGTTCAATACTTTCGGCAGCTCGTCAGAAGGCTTGTATTGTCTCAGACCCGGTGAGCTGATTCTGTCGATCTTGGCAATAGCAGAATCGCGTGTCTCAGGATTGTATTTTAATGCAATCTTGATTTTGCCCTGCTTGTTATCCGTATCCTCGAACTTATAATTGAGGATATAGCCCTTGTCAAACAACACCTTGGTGATCTCCTTCTTGATGTTGCTCGCAGGCACCTCCACCACGCGATGGCGTGACTTGATGGCGTTTCTAAGCCTGGTCAAATAGTCTGCAATTGGGTCTGTCATGTTCTTTTCTATTAAATGGGACCTCTTTTTTTACAAAACAGGGCCGCAAAGATATTTAATCCTTTCCTTTCTTCAAATTACCAGCTGGCTTTGGTCAATCCGGGGATCTTGCCGTCGTGGGCCATCTGCCTGAATTGGTTACGGCAAAGACCAAATTTGCTCATGTAACCGCGCGGGCGGCCTGTGAGCTTGCAACGGCTATGCAGCCTGACTGCAGATGAACTGCGTGGCAACTTGTCCAGCGCAGCCCAGTCTCCGGCTTGTTTCAAAGCCTGGCGCTTTGCCTTGTACCGGCTTACCAGTCTTTCTTTTTTCTTGTCCCTTGCAATGATTGATAGCTTGGCCATATCAACTGTTAATTATTATTTTTTTGCGTGAAGGGCATCCCGAAAGCCTTCAGGAGCTCATAACTTTCTGCGTCGGTTTTCGCGGAAGTCACAAATGTGATATCCATACCATTGATCTTACTCACCTTGTCAATGGATATCTCCGGGAAAATGATCTGTTCTTTTACACCCAGGGTGTAGTTTCCACGACCATCGAAACCTTTATCGTTGACACCCTTGAAATCCCGCACACGGGGAAGGGCTACATTCATCAGGCGATCCATAAACTCATACATGCGGGCACCGCGAAGCGTGACTTTCACACCGATCGGCAGATCGGCGCGCAGTTTAAAATTCGAAATGTCCTTCTTGGAGCGGGTGGGTACCGCCTTTTGACCGGAGATACTGGTGATTTCTTCCACACCCACATCAATCAACTTCTTATCCGCAACAGCGGCACCGATGCCTTTGTTGATGCAGATCTTTTCGATCTTGGGCACCTGCATGACCGACTTGTACTGAAACTTTTCCTTCAGTGCAGGAACAATCTCCTTGGTATATTTTTCTTTTAGTCTTGGCGTTGCCATGGCTTATTACTTAATAATTTCTTTCGTCTTCTTTGAATAGCGTTGCCACTTTCCGTTCTCATCCTTCTTGCGTCCCACACGTGTAGCCTGGCCGGAAGCAGGATCCAGCAACATGACGTTGCTGATATGAATGGAGGCTTCAGTCTTCTTGATTCCACCTTCGGGCTTGCCCGCTGATGGCTTCTGGTGTTTGGTCACCATGTTGATGCCTTCCACGATCACCCTGTTTTTGTCAAGCAAAACTTCCAGCACCTTGCCGGAGTTTACTTTATCTGCTGTGCTCCGGTAGTTACCAGCGATCACTTTGACCGTGTCACCTTTCCGGATCTTCAGCTTGGGCTGTTTGTTGAACTTCCTCTCCATATTTCGTCTTTGCTCAATATTCTTATAATACTTCAGGGGCCAATGATATAATCTTCATAAACTGCTTTTCGCGGAGCTCACGGGCTACCGGACCGAAAATACGTGTGCCCCGCGGCTCATCCTGGGGATTGAGTAACACTGCAGCATTGTCTTCAAAACGGATATACGATCCATCTTTTCTACGCACTTCTTTCTTGGTGCGAACCACAACAGCTTTGGATACAGTACCCTTCTTGATCTGGCTGGTCGGAATGGCTGACTTTACAGTCACCACAATTTTGTCGCCAACAGAAGCATACCGTCTGTGGGTACCTCCCAATACGTGCAGGCAAAGCACTTCTTTTGCTCCGCTGTTGTCTGCTACTATAAGCCGGCTTTCATTCTGTATCATAATCTTCGTTGTCTAAATCAGTTCTCTTACTTCGCTTTTTCAACTATCGCCACCAGTCTCCAGCGCTTGTTCTTACTGAGGGGACGGGTTTCCATAATTTTTACCGTGTCGCCAATGCCCGCCTCATTTTTCTCATCGTGAGCCATCAGCTTGGTGGTCTTGTTCATGAACTTTCCATAGATGGGATGTTTTACTTTCCTGTCAATGGCGATGGTAATGGACTTCTGCATTTTATTGCTGACCACTTTACCAACTCTTTCTTTTCTCAAATTCCTTTCCATACGGGTATTACTTTTTCACTTCCTTTTTCTCTGCCTTTTGGGCTAATAGGGTGTTGATCCGGGCTACCATTCTCCGTGTCTCTTTAATCTTCATCGGATTTTCAATGGCGGAAACCTGGTGAGCAAACTTCATCTTGCGAAGTGCTTCTTTCTCGCTGCCGAGTTTTTCTTTCAACTCGTCAAGTGTCAGATCTTTGATGTCGGTGTCTTTCATACGGCTTGTTCTACGTAATCCCTGCGGACTACAAATTTTGTTTTAATCGGCAGCTTACCGTGGGCAAGCATCAGTGCTTCCAGCGCGGTGGCACGGGTAACGCCTCCTGCTTCGAACAAGATGGTTCCCGGTTTTACGGCTGCTACCCAATATTCAGGTGCTCCTTTTCCTTTACCCATACGCACCTCTGCAGGTTTTCTGGTAATAGGCTTA
>DAOMZK010000435.1:0-2808 GCA_035438035.1 Cyclobacteriaceae bacterium
TCGCCTGCCAGAAGCGGCCCATATCCGGCCACGAGGGAATGCCTTCAAAAATCAAAGAGGTGGCACCGGCTGAAAGTGGTCCATAGAGAATGTAAGAATGGCCGGTCACCCAACCGATATCTGCAGTGCACCAAAATACCGGCGAAGATTCACCTTCGGGGTTATCATATTGAAAGACAGTCCGGAATGTATAGTTGGCCACCACCATATATCCTCCGCAGGTATGCACCATTCCTTTTGGTTTTCCCGTCGAACCGGAAGTGTACAGGATGAAAAGCAAATCTTCAGAATCCATTTCCTCTGCAGCACATTCCGCTGATGCTTTTGCCATCTCTTCGTGCCACCAGAAATCCCGACCTGGTTTCATCATCGGTTTTGAAACCGTCCTTTCCAATACAATAACTTTTTCAACCGTCGGGCATTGCACCAGCGCTTCGTCTATGATGGATTTTAAATCCAGTTTCTTGTCCCCGCGAAACCCACCGTCGGATGTTAAAACCATTTTACAGCCGGCGTCGGTGATTCGGTCTATGAGCGACCCTGAAGAAAATCCTGCAAACACCACCGAATGTACTGCCCCAATTCTGGCACAGCCGAGCAAGGCAAAGGCCAGTTCCGGAACCATGGGCAAATAGATGCAAACCCGGTCACCCTTCTTTATTCCGTGCGACTTCAACATGTTGGCCACTTTGCAAACCTGTTCATGAAGTTCACGGTAGGTAATTTTTCTTGAGGCTTGACCCGGGTCAGAAGGCTCCCAGAGAATGGCGGTTTGATCCGCGCGGGTTTTCAGATGACGGTCAATGCAATTTTCGGTTATATTCAATTTGCCGCCGATGAACCACTGGACTTCAGGTTTGTGAAAATCCCACGAAAGTACTTTGTCCCATTTTTTCTTCCACACAAATCCGGAGGCTACTTCAGACCAGAATTTTTCTGGTTCCCGTACGCTTTCTTCGTAGCGGGATTGATAATCCTTAATGGAGCGAATGTAATTCATAACCAAATTAACGGGAGGACTCAAATTAAAAGTCTGACAGTTTAGTCATTTTTCAAAATTGAAGGAGTTAAATCTCAAAAAAGGACTACTTTCAACTGTGTACTTTTCGAAGGTCAAACTATGGAAAACTCATTGAAGGTTACGGTGGTTGAAAATCCTGCCACATTGAGCGGGATGTCTATTCTACGGACCCTTTTGTATTTTGACCTTTTTCATTACCCGCTTACCCTGGAAGAAATCTATTTATTTTCAGGACAACCCGTGGACTCATTGGAACAATTGGTGCGCGAAATCAGCCGGCTTGAAAAATGTGGTCTGGTCTTCCGCTTTCATCCCTTCTACTGTCTTCAAAACGATGACTCTAACTGCATTCGGAGAGTAAAGGGAAACAGAGAAGCCGAAAAATATATCCCAATGGCGAGGGAACGAGCGAAGTTACTTTCCCGGTTTCCCTTTATCCGCGCGGTGATGGCTTCAGGTTCTTTGTCCAAGGGCTACATGGATGAAAAAAGTGACCTGGACTTTTTTGTGGTTACCGAACCGAACCGGTTGTGGATTGCACGAACCCTGTTTATTCTTTATCGGAAATTATTCGTACCCCTTTCCCGATACAAAGAGTTCTGCACGAACTATTTTATTGCATCCGACCATCTTGAGATCGAAGAAAAAAATCTTTTTACTGCGACTGAATTAATTACTTTAATTCCGTTATACAATATGGAGCTGTATACACACCTGCTTTCCGCTAACGGATGGACAAACGATTATTTTCCAAATTTCAGAAAAAAGGAATATCCGGATTTGAACTTTCAGGAAAACAAATTCAAGAAGGGATTGGAGAAATTGATTTCTCTTTTTTTCAGAAGCCGAACGGATCAACTCCTAATGGGGATTTCATTGAAGCGATTCACGCAACAGCATGCTCACAAGTTTACTCCTTCGGAATTCTCGCAGGCATTTAAGACCAGAAACTATGTTTCCAAAGGTCATTTAGGCAATCACCAAACGCGGGTACTGTCTTTGCTTCAGGAGAGAACAAAATCCCTTGAGGCCAGGTACGCGATTGCCTACCCCCATGGCTAACGTCCTCTTTTCATCTACCTTCTTTTATAAGCTGGATCCCAAGCAATGGGGTTTTCATCAGCCCTATCCTCCATTGGGAACGTTATTGGCAGCTGCCGTAATCCGCAGGGAAAATATCAATGTCTCTTTTTTTGATGCTTCCTTTTCCTCGGACCCTGAGGAGATCACAGCACCTCTGGAAAAAGAGAAACCGGAATACGTGGTGATCTTTGATGATGGGTTTAATTATCTCACAAAAATGTGTCTCACGGTTATGCGTGAAGCTGTTTTTGTCATGGCCCGGAAAGCCAATGAAAGGGGATGCACAGTGATGGTTTGCAGTTCGGATGCCACGGATCACTGTGAGCAATATTTTGACCACGGTGTCCGCTATGTAATTCGTGGGGAAGGTGAAGAAACCCTCCGTGAATTGCTCTTAGCCCTGGATAAAAACAATTCTGTGGAACAAATCAAAGGGCTGGCCTTTCGAAAGGAACATAAGACAATAGTTACCCCTGACCGGCCGGTAATGCGCGATCTTGATGCGCTACCCATGCCTGCCTGGGACCTGGTTTCCCTTGAAGAGTATCGAAAAATCTGGTTGAAGCACCATGGCTATGGTCCGCCTCACCGGCGTCATCGACAAGCTGCTCGTCTATCCCGCCAACATGCAGAAAAACCTCGACCGCCTCGGCGGCCTCGTCCATTCGCAGCGCATCCTGCTGGCGCTGACCCAGAAGGGCGTC
>DAOMZK010000436.1:0-2777 GCA_035438035.1 Cyclobacteriaceae bacterium
AACCACTTTAAGGTTGGGATCCTCATTAATGAAAGTATAGATATCATCATCACCTTTTCCACCTTCACGATTGGAGGTAAAAAATCCCCGATCAGGTTTGAAGAGGAACATTCCAAAATCATCGCCTGTGCTATTAACGGGTTGGCCGAGGTTCTCCACGGCCGTTTTGCCATTGGTCCGGTTCACCACATAGATGTCCAGCATGCCATAGCCAGGAAGTCCATCAGAGGAAAAATAAAGTTTACCGTTGTCAGATACGTAGGGGAATGTCTCATTGCCGGAAGTGTTGATCTCCGGTCCGAGATTTTTTACCCTCGAAAATCTTCCCCGTGAATCCATTTGGGCTGTATATAAATCAAGCCCACCGTATCCACCCTTTCTATTCGAAGAGAAATAAAGAATGCGTCCATCCGGACTGAACGCAGGAGTGGATTCCCACGAATCAGGTTGATTGATGTTGATGGGCTGTGCTTCTGTCCATTCACCATTACGGAAACGGGAAAGGTACAAATCCACGTCATTGGTTCCCTTTTTCTTGCCGGTATTTCCTTTTGCAAAAACCATCGTCTTTCCATCCGGTGAAAATGAAATGGTACCCACATTCACATTGGGTGAATTGATGGAGGGTGGCAGCGGTTTGATGGTGTTGACATCTACATTTGCCCCGACGGTCTGTGCTTTGTATAAATCCGTGTAGGGGGTACCGGTTGTGGCGTAGATTCGGTCATTGGATCGCGAGGATGTGAAATACAATTCGCCGTTGAGATAGGCGGGTGAATACTCACTGAAATTTGAATTCAGGATTTCAAGATTCTTAATCTTATAGTAGTTTTTTTTCTGATTGAGTTGATCGAGAACAGTCAGGCCATCGATTTCTTTTTTTGCCCGGTCTTTCATGATTTCATTTTCTGTCGATGAGCGGAGATCTTCAAGAGACTGAATTGCTTCTGGGTATCGTCCATTGGCCTCCTGGGCTTTTGCAAGAAAGAAAAGCACGGAGTCATGATTGATTTCCGGGCCTTTGGCTTTGGCATAATAGCGTTCTGATTCTTTTATTCTGTTGGATTGCCGGTAGCTCTCCGCGATGTAATAATTAGCCTTCCCATTATTCGGCTGGCTTTTCAGCACATTTTGATAGTATCCGATTACATCTTCGAAGTTGCCGTACTTGAAATTTTTCAACGCTTTCTTTTCGGGGCTGCAAGCAGAAATAATCAGCATCGCGGCCAGACAGTAAATCGACTGATGAATACTTCGTGTCATTCTTTCGAAAGGTACAAAAAAGAAAAAGCCTTGTGAATCAACTCGCTACCGCTGTTTTCGGTAGATACTTATTAAGCCAACTGTCTTTCACCCTGATTCTGCCCGTCTCCATCCATTCCGATTTGGTGATGGCTAAAGTATTAAACGTGAAGGTTTCTCCGGTTAGTGTACGGTCTTCAAAAAGTGTTTTCAACTTACTGATGGGGTGAAGGACAATGCGGTTGTCCGCAAGAAAGGCAACTTGAGAACGGTCAAAGAAATCCAGGTTGAGTGAGTGCATAAGTCCCTTCAGGAAATGGACACTGCTGTCAATGGAGCATCCGCTGGCACCCTCTTGCTGCTCGTCAACCGCGAGCATTACAAAGAGATTATCCTGTATCAGATACGAAGTGCAAAGGGGTACCTGGTGAGCAGTCCATTGTTCACATAGTTTTTTCAGCCCCTCATCCAGTTGTACTTTTTCCGTGGGTGAGAATAACCGGTTGGCCTGGTAAATCCACAGGCGCGAATGATTGGGCATTGAATCGAATGGCTGGTACATATGACAATTAACTCAATGTTCAATTAAAATGTTCCCGGTCATATCTTTTGGCAGGGGGACTCCGATCATAGTTAAAATGGTGGGCGCAAGATCACCCAGTTTTCCGTCTTTTATTTTTCCCTTGTACTGATCGTCCACGAGAATGCAGGGCACAAGGTTGGTGGTGTGTGCGGTATTGGGTGTGCCGTCGTCATTAATCATGATATCGGCATTGCCATGATCCGCAATGATAATAATGGCGTATCCATTTTTGCGCGCCACTTCTGTCACGGCCTGGTTGCACAGGTCAACCGTTTCTACAGCTTTAACGGCGGCGGAAAAGACGCCTGTATGTCCTACCATGTCCGGGTTGGCAAAATTGAGACAGATAAAATCAGCGGACTTCTTTTCCAGTTCGGGAATGATTTTATCCCGGATATCCGCAGCACTCATTTCAGGTTGAAGGTCGTATGTGGCCACCTTTGGAGAAGGACAAAGTATCCTGCTTTCTCCGGTGAAAGGCTCCTCTCTTCCCCCTGAAAAGAAAAATGTCACATGCGGATATTTTTCTGTCTCCGCAATCCGGATTTGTTTTTTTCCTGCACGGGCCAAAACTTCTCCCAGGGTATTATTGAGGTTGTCTTTATCGAAAATAACCCGCACATCCCGGAATGAGTCGTCATAGTTGGCCATGGTAACATAGTACAAAGGCATTTTTTTCATTCCCTGTTCTGGAAAATCCTGTTGGGTCAGGACCTGGGTTATTTCACGTCCGCGGTCGGTACGGAAATTAAAGCAAATGACCACATCATTTTCATGGATAGCCGCAATGGGTTTCCCTGAAGAATCTGTCGCCACTATGGGCTTGATGAATTCATCAGTCACTCCTGCGGTATACGATTTTTTCACCGCATCAACAGGGTCAATGGCTTTTTCACCTTCACTCTTTACCATCAGATCATACGCCAGGCGAACCCGTTCCCACCGCTTATCC
>DAOMZK010000437.1:0-2773 GCA_035438035.1 Cyclobacteriaceae bacterium
CTTCGGTAACATCAGACAATGTGATAAAATCACGGTATTGACAGCCGTTGGAACGTAAACGGATTTCCCCTTTGGTAACTGCCTGCCGTGCGATATCATTGACCAGTAAATTCCACCGTGGCATTTCCGGCATTACGGGACTACCAAAAGCATTCGACATTCTCAAAATGATGCTTCGAATCGCCCCTTGCTCATAAGCTTTCCTCACTCGTGCTTCCGCTTCAAAGTTTGTGTTCCCATACGGATGCTCTGGTTTGGGTATCCTGGATTCATTGATATCACCGCACAATCCCGCGCCATATACTTGAGTGGTTGACATATATAAAAAGGTTTCAACATTTTTATATATCGCTGCATCCAGAATCTTGGCTGTTTGATGAACATTTATTTCTTTCGCCAGTGCTGGATCATCCTTGCATTCTTTTTCATTTAAACCCGCAAGATGGACCACGGACTTGACTTCTGAAGGGAATGAAGAAACCCTCAGCAATGATTCATAAGAAATATATTCAGTTTCAGAATCAAAATAAGCGCGAACTAAATCGGTCACCGCCCTCCTTGTAGCAATAATAACATGATTATTTTTTTCAATTTTCTTTACCACTCTTCCACCCACAAACCCAAGCCCACCGGTAATTAAAATCGTACTCATAAAAGGTAGCTGAAATCATAGGGTATACGCCCGGAATGAAGATCACATGACTCAGTCTCTGTTGGATCGTGGCGTATGTCGGCCAGATTAAGGATGATATTTTCTGATGCACCCAATCCTTCAAAGGCCATCCAGAGTCCTGGTTCAATAGTTAGTCTTTGATAGTTATCCCCTGGTGATATTTCAAAAAAAATAAATTTACCAAATGATGAACTGGAAGGCCGGTCATCATAAACTATAAACTTTACTTTCCCCGTCACTACTACCAGATTTAAGACCATTCTCAAATGTTTCTTCCATCCTTTGACTTCACCTTTGACAATGGTTGAGAAATAAGCTTCACCAAAACCCTTAAATCCAGGGGCATCAACTGTCATGGCATGCATTACCTTTCCCTTATCCCCCGGTATTATTTTTAACGGTGTCACAGTGATTCCTTCCATCATTGTGCCCATTGGAGTCCTTTTCTTTTTGCCATCATTACATATTCTTCAATCTGCTCTTCCGTAAATAATGAAATATCGTTACCTGTCTCGGGGAAATAAAATCGCAAATACCATTCCGCCGTAAATCTTGCTGTTTGATCAAATTCAAGTACAGGCATCCAGTGCAACTCCAGTGCAGCCTTCTCGCAATTCAATTTTAGGAGACCTGCCTCCTTGAATTTCTGAGTGGAGTTGAGTGTGTAGAACTCTTCAAGGTGTTTTGGCCAGAATTCTGATATTCTTTCTAAAAGCTTATGCACCGTGTAATTCTGGTCAGCACCCGGCCCAAAGTTAAATGCCTCACCGTGAACTAAACCTGCACCGGTTGCCAGAGCCTGGGCGCCCAGAAGATATCCACTTAATGGCTCCAGTACGTGCTGCCAGGGTCTTGTTGAATTGGGATTTCTGACTTCCACCCGCTTGTTCTCTGACCATGCCCGTATACAATCTGGCACTATGCGGCTCGTTGCCCAGTCGCCGCCACCAATTACATTTCCGGCACGGACAGAAATAATCCTAATAAGAGAACCCGGTTTGGAAAAATAAGATTGATAATATGTCTTGACAATCAATTCAGCTGCGCCTTTTGAAGCACTGTAGGGGTCCTTACCTCCGAGTGCATCGGTTTCCTTGTAACCCCAGATCCATTCTACATTGTCATAACATTTATCACTGGTAATAATAACGGCACTGCAAGGTTGTTGTAATGCCCTGAGCGCCTCCAGAATATTTGTTGTCCCCAAAACATTAGTTGAAATTGTCTCAACAGGATCATCATATGACCTTGCTACAATGGGCTGAGCTGCCAGATGAAACAAAAAATCAGGCTTGACTTCCAAAAATACTTTCTTCATCGAATCCAGGTCACGGATATCCAGCACACGATGGTCAATCTTATTCATGAGGCCCAGCGTTTCAAACATAGAAGGCTGTGTAGGAATATCCCTTGAAATTCCGATTACTTTCGCTCCAAGTTTTAAGAGCCAGATGGTAAGCCAGGATCCTTTAAAACCGGTATTCCCGGTCACAATAATTTTTTTGTCCTTAAATTGATTTCCAAACATATTCAATTCCAGATTTTCCAAAGTGCCTGATTCTTCTCCCACCATTCATTCAGCTGATTTTTGTCACGAAGCGTATCCATACATTTCCAAAAGCCATTGTGTTTAAAAGCCTGAAGTTCTCCGGCCCTTGCCAGGCCTTCCAACGGCTCTCTTTCAAATATGGAGGTGTCATCGTTTATATAATCTATGACTCGGGGTTCACAAACAAAAAAGCCGCCGTTTACCCAGGTCCCATCACCCTTGGGTTTCTCCAGAAAAGATTTTACAATAGAATCTTTTTCAACTACAAGCGTTCCAAATCTTCCTTCCGGTTGTACAGCTGTCATTGTAGCCAGTTTCCCATGTGATTTATGAAATTGCAGCAACGTATTTATATTCAAGTCAGCCACACCATCCCCGTATGTAAGGAGAAATGACTCACCGCCGATGTAGTCTTTAGCCCGCTTTATTCGGCCTCCTGTCATGGTTTGCAGGCCAGTTTCCAGCAATGTGATTTTCCATGGTTCTGACGAAGTATTGTGTATTTCACTTGTGTTGCTGGAAAGGTCAATGGTGATATCGCTTTGATGCAA
>DAOMZK010000438.1:0-2769 GCA_035438035.1 Cyclobacteriaceae bacterium
ACACCCGGTTGTCATGTGCTCGTGGCAAAAGACGGTAAGGTGTTCTTTGAGCAATCCATGGGATCGCTGTCCTATGACCAAAAAATTCCGGTGACAGACGAAACCATCTATGATCTGGCATCGGTTACCAAAATTTCTGCCACACTGCAGACCACCATGTTCCTGGCAGAGCGTGGCCTCATTGACCTTAACAAAAAGGCCTCCTTTTATCTTCCGGAATTGCGCGGATCCAATAAACAAGACCTGATTCTAAAAGATATTCTCACCCACCAGGCCGGGCTTTGGCCTACTGTTTTTTTCTGGACGAAGACCATTCAGAATTCCAGGCACCTTCCGGAATACTACAGCACAGAGGAAAGTCCAGACTACCCCTTTCCGGTTTCGGGAAATATTTTTGCGGTCAAGTCCATGAAAGACAGTTTGTGGAAGTGGACCATCGAATCCAAAATGCGGGAAAAGCCGGCGCGTACACCGTATGATTTTCGTTATAGCGATGTCGGATCCTATATTTTGAAAGAGCTTGCGGAAAGGATACTCAACCAACCCATGGAAGATTTCCTGGCGCAAAATTTCTATGAACCTTTGGGAGCGTATACCATCGGCTATCTTCCCTTAAACCGGTTCCCGATTGAACGCGTGGCACCAACTGAAAATGATACACTCTTTAGAAAAAATCTGCTCGTAGGTTACGTCCACGATCAGGGCGCCGCAATGAATGGCGGCATCGCAGGTCATGCCGGTTTATTCGGAGATGCCAATGACCTCGCCAAACTGGGTCAACTTTGGCTGCAGAAAGGTCACTACGGAGGGCTACAGTATTTCAAACCTCAAACCATAGATTTGTTTTCAACCAAACAGTATGAAGGAAGTCGCAGGGCGTTGGGCTATGACCGGTCGCCAGGATCAGGTGAATGGGTAAATCCAACTTCGGTATATGCCTCCTCGAAGACCTTCGGCCATACCGGCTTTACCGGTACTTGCATCTGGGTGGACCCTGAATTCAATTTGGTCTACGTTTTTCTTTCGAATCGCGTTAATCCTGATATGAATAACAATAAATTGAGTAACCTGAATATCCGCCCCCGTATCCATGATGTGATATATCAGGCTATGTTTGAATATTGTTCACATAAAAATTGAAACTAAAGCCAGTGTAAAACGGTTTTAACATCAAATCTGAACCCGTGGATCAAATCAAAATCGGTATTGTCTGTTATCCCACCTTTGGCGGAAGCGGTGTAGTGGCCACCGAACTGGGCAAAGCGCTGGCCAAAGAAGGTCATAAAGTCCATTTCATCACCTATTCTCAGCCGAGCAGATTGGACTTCCTGAATGAGAATCTATTTTATCATGAAGTGGATTTCAGATCATATCCCCTGTTTGAATTCCCCCCATACGAATTGGCCCTGGCCAGCAAGATGGTCAGCGTAGTAAAAAATGAAGGACTGGATTTACTGCATGTCCACTATGCGATACCGCATGCTTCAGCGGCATACATGGCGAAACAAATACTGAAGAGCCAGGGAATTTTTATTCCCATCGTCACTACACTGCACGGAACGGATATCACATTGGTGGGCAAAGATCCATCGTATGAACCGGTGGTGACCTTCAGTATCAACGAATCCGATGGTGTGACCGCTGTGTCAGAAGATCTCCGCAGAGAAACGTACGAGCATTTTAAAATCACCAATGAAATTGATGTGATCCCCAACTTCATTGACCTGGAAAAATTCAAGAAGCAGAAAAAAGATCACTTCAAGAAAGCAATTTGTCCGCAGGGAGAGTCATTGATTGTGCACACTTCCAATTTCCGCAAAGTGAAACGGATAGCGGATGTAATCCAGATTTTTGCCAACATCCATGCGGTGATACCCTCGAAGCTGCTGATGATCGGAGATGGTCCTGAGCGCGCCAAAGCGGAAGCACAAAGTCGGGACTTGAACATAGAAAATGATATACGCTTTCTGGGCAAGCTGGAAGCCATTGAAGAAGTTCTTTCTGTTGCTGATTTGTTTCTGATGCCTTCAGAAAAAGAAAGCTTCGGACTGGCTGCATTGGAGGCCATGGCATGTGAAGTGCCGCTCATTTCATCCAATGCCGGTGGTTTGCCCGAATTGAACGTGCAAGGTGTTACCGGATTTCTCAGCCCGGTGGGCGATGTTGAAGACATGACCCGGAAAGCGCTGTTTATCCTCGACAAGAAAAACCTGCCCACATTTAAAGTCAATGCCCTTAAGCGGGCAAAGGAATTTGACATTGCGAATATCCTGCCGCTGTACGAAAAGGTCTATCAGCGGGTATTGGAAAAATCAGCCTCAAAAACCGCTATTTAATAAACTGCCACAGGTTGAGGTGGCTATTGAAAAGATCAGGCGCAGAAGTTAAATTTGCACTTTCTTTTTAACGTCAAGTTATGGCAATGGAAATAAAACCTCAGAATAAGGGCACCAAAAGGCTTTTTGAAAATCCGATCCTGGAGAGACTAACCCGGACGCATATTTCAATACCCCTGATTATTTTCTTTTGTTATGCTGCCGGACTCCTCTACTGGAGTGTAACGCATACCACCCTTTCTACCGGCACAACGGTGGGCATGTTTCTATTGGGTATGATTTTCTTCACCTGGGTGGAGTACAATGTGCACCGGTATTTCTTTCATATGAAACCCACCACCGAGCGTCGCGCGAAGATTCAATACACGGCCCATGGCGTTCATCACGAGTTCCCGAAAGACAAGGACCGGTTGGCTATGCCGCCCGTGTTGAG
>DAOMZK010000439.1:0-2762 GCA_035438035.1 Cyclobacteriaceae bacterium
AAGAAAGAAGTTGAAATGCAGGACTTCCATGATGCGATTGACCGTGTCATCGGAGGCCTTGAAAAGAAAAATAAACTGATCTCGCCTGAGGAAAAGAAGATTGTTGCCTACCATGAATCAGGGCACGCTGTGGCGGGATGGTACCTGGAGCATGCCGATCCGCTCGTGAAGGTGAGCATCGTACCCCGGGGTGTGGCCGCGTTAGGTTACGCGCAGTATCTTCCCAAAGAGCAGTTCTTATATCAGACTGACCAGCTCATTGATGAGATGTGCATGTCTTTCGGCGGTCGGGTGGCAGAAGATATTGTTTTCAACAAAATCTCCACCGGAGCTTTGAGCGACCTGGAACGCATCACTAAAATGGCTTACAGCATCGTGACCGTATACGGTATGAACAAAGAGATCGGCAACCTCTCCTTCTATGACAGCAAGCAGTCGGAATACAATTTCCAAAAGCCGTACTCGGATGCAACCGCGGAAAAGATTGACAAAGAAGTCAAGGCATTGATTGATTTCTGCTACCAGCGTACGAAGAAGTTGCTGAACGATCATCGTGAGAAGCTGGAGATCATTGCAAAAGAATTGCTCGAAAAAGAAATTCTCTTCCAGACCGATCTTGAACGCTTGATAGGCAAGCGGCCATTCAATAGCCAAACAACTTATGAGAAGTTCACTAACGGTCAGGCACCCGCGAAGAAAGCAGACGATGTGCTGCCTACAGGTCCGGACTTGAAAGAGCCACTTACCGAACCGTCGGGAATTCCAAGCCAGAAGGAAGAATAATAAAATTTAGTCAGGAAAATAAGACCAGGGTTTTGAATAATCCTGGTCTTATTATTTGGTAATTGCTTAACCGCAAGGCGCAGAGATTTGACGCAAAGAGCGCAGAGAAAATGACAGAAAATGAGATTTCTGAAAAGGTATGTGCGAATGGATTGTGGTTACCGGCTCGATATTTTGGTTGAGGATAAAGTAGTCTTGGAAATCAAAGCGGTAGAAGCTCTCAACGATGTTCATTTGGCCCAGGTTTAAACTTATTTAAAGCATACAGGCTGTAAATTAGGATTGTTGCTTAATTTTAATGTCGCAACTCTAAAAAATGGCATCAAAAGAGTTGTCAATAATCTTTAACTCCGCGCCCACTGCGTAAATTTGCCTTTGCGTCTTTGTGGTTAAATAGAATGACCGAACAATCCCTCTACCTTCCTCCCGGTAAGAAAATCTACTTCGCCTCCGACTTCCATCTCGGCGTTCCGGATCACGACACCAGTCTTGTACGGGAGAAGAAAGTGGTGGCCTGGCTGGAGTCCATCCGTCACGATGCACATTCGATTTATTTATTGGGTGACATCTTTGATTTTTGGTTTGAGTACCGCACTGCCATTCCCAAAGGCTTCATCCGGCTGCAGGGAAAACTGGCCGAGTTGTGCGATGGCGGGATTCCTGTTTATTTCTTTACCGGCAATCATGACATGTGGATGTTTGACTATTTCCCGAAGGAACTCGGCATCCCGGTATACCGCAAGCCAATAGTATTGAATACGGGCAACCAGAAACTATTTATTGGTCATGGCGATGGTTTAGGACCGGGTGAAAACTCGTACAAAATCCTGAAAGCCTTTTTTAACAGCAAAATATGCCAATGGATGTTCGCCCGGCTGCATCCCAATCTCGGCATGGGCATTGCACAGTTCTGGAGCAGGCGAAGCCGAATCATCAATATGAAGCGGGAAGAAAAACTCAATGGAGAAGAAAAGGAATATCTCTTCGTCTGGTGTCGCGAGTATGAAAAAAAATCACATCATGATTTTTACATTTTTGGCCATCGTCATCTTGTACTGGAATTAAAAGTCGGGGAAAACAGCACGTATTTCAACCTGGGAGAATGGGTTCATCAGCCCACGTATGGTGTTTATGACGGCAGCAAAGTTGTACTCAAGTCATTTGTATGAGGCGGTTGACATTGTTGGGATTATGTTTAATGTTTTTCTCTTCTTTGTTCTCGCAGGACAAGAAATTCACTTTTGATGTAAACGATGAAATCGTATGGGCCGGTGTTGACAGGCCCGGAGATCTATTTATTATTCTTCAGTCCGGCGATGTTCTGAAATACAACAATACCGGGACGATCATCGCCCAATATAAATCTCCAGCGCCCCCCACTGTGTTTGATGCAGGTGACGGTGTAAGTTCTTTCGTTTACAACCGGAAAGAAAACAACATTATCACTTTGTCGCCAGAGTTGGCAGTATTGACGGAAAATAAGATTGATCCATCCTTTGCCATCAATCCCTGGCTGGTTTGTCCCGCGCTGCATGAATTGTGGATTTTTGATGTCAGTGATTTTAGTCTTAAGAAAACAAAACTGAGGGCTACAGCCATCGCATTTGAATCTTCCGTTCGCCAGATGTCACAACAAAGACCGGAAGAATTTATTTCCTTACGGGAATATCAAAATTACATTTTCCTTCTTGACCGGAAATCCGGTGTTCACGTCTTCAATGGTGTGGGCAAATGGCTGAGAACGCTGGGGGAAAAAGGTTTGGACTATTTCAATTTCCTTGGCGAGGAATTCTACTTCATTAAAGGAGATGAATTAATTTTCATCGATTTGTACACCGAGGAAAAAAGAAATTTCAGACTTCCCCAATCATGCGACAGGGCCGTGGTCACGGATAATACTTTGTATGCCTTCAAGGGCAAGTCCATAAGTATTTACAATTTCAAACCATAAACCCTATCCATAAAAGTGGAAGTCAAAC
>DAOMZK010000440.1:0-2758 GCA_035438035.1 Cyclobacteriaceae bacterium
ACACGACGCGCTTCCGATCGAAGAATTGCCGGCCTTCGTTGTCAATGGAGTACCCCACCGCTTCATCGGGTTTAAACCAGGTGAGTTTGACCGCCGGCTGTTCATGGACAACCTGAAGAAAGTAGTCACGGAAAGTGTTGGTGTTATCGGTGATATCCCCTATTCACAGTATACTTTCATCGCAATCGGACCCGGGCAAGGCGGCATTGAACATTTGAATTCCACCACTTTCGGTTTTGCCGGTGAGTCCATGAAAACTCCGGCCGGGAACAGTCGCATGTATAAATTTCTTGCCCATGAATATTTCCACCACTTCAATGTCAAGCGGATCAGGCCTGTAGAACTTGGGCCGTTCGACTACAACAAGGAAAACAGAACCAACATGCTATGGGTCTCAGAAGGGTTTACAGTGTACTATGATGAACTGGTAACCAGAAGAGCAGGCGTAATCACCGTCGATGAATTTTTCAAAGGCATCAGTCAACGCATTGCCGGATATGAAAATACGCCCGGGCATTTGTACCAAACTGCTGTCGACGCCAGCGCCAACACGTGGAGTGACGGACCTTTTGGCCGCACGGATGATGAAATGAACAAGACCATCTCTGTTTATGAAAAAGGGGCCATTCTCGGGGCATTGTTGGACTTGAAAATCAGGGATGCCTCCAAAGGACAAAAGTCTCTTGATGATGTGATGAAGTTCCTCTACAATGATTTTTATAAAAAGAAAAAAAGGGGATTTACTGAAAATGAATTTCGCCAGGTTTGCGAACAAATAGCAGGAACAGCTCTCTCCGAATTCTTTGATTACACTTCAACTTTAAAGCCACTGGACTACAAGAAATATTTTGGTTACGCCGGGTTGAATATTGATACCAGCCCAAAACAGGTTCCTGGAGCCTGGCTGGGGATCTCCACAAGAACGAGGAATGACAGCCTTCTGGTAACGGCAGTTGAATATGAATCTCCTGCCTGGAACAAAGGAATCAGGAGAGGTATGGTGATTGTGGAAATAGACGGAAAGAAAACCGAAGGACTATCAGGACCGATGATTACTGACCACAATTCGGGCGAGCAGGTTAAACTGTCTGTAGTTTTTAAAGGCAACAGAAATGAATTCACTGTTCCGCTTACCACCAAGTTCGTTCCTGATTTTACATTAAGTCCTGTTGAAAATCCCACCCCTCTTCAACAGGGAATTTTGAAGAAGTGGTCGGCGGATGGTTCAAAAAAATAAAGGAAGTTTGCATGTACCAACATGATTCGGCTTATCGTTTTACTCATTTTTATCAATTGTCATGCTTCAACTGCACAGGACTGGTTTTTTAACAAATCTGATATCGCAAATGATTCTCTTCCTCAAAAATCGTTCTTCCAGTTTCGCTACCAGGCCGGCGGCATCGCCAACAGCAATACTGTTGCCGTCGATGAGTCTATTGGATCCAATCCATTTCAGTCTGTTGATATTCGTTATGGAACTTTCGGGTATGGAAGAAAAAAATGGCATCAGCTTCACCATTTTCCCTCCTATGGCATTGGTATGGGAAAATATTTCTTCCAACCTGCAGACAACATCACCGGAAACCCGGTAACCGCTTACATCTTCTTTAATGAATCTTTTCTCCGGTTCAAAAAGTCGGCCGTCAGCTATGACATTGCAGTGGGACTAGCCGGAAACTGGAAACCTTATGACCCAGTTACCAACCCGGACCAGCTGGTGATTGGATCACCCGTTACCGGATTGCTTTCCCTGAACTTGAATTATGACCTTCAATTGTCAGAACGCGTGGATGCAAAAATCGGTGTTGGTCTGAACCATTTTTCCAATGGCCGCATCCGCTCCCCCAATCGCGGACTCAACCTCTATGGCATGCATGCCACATTGGTCTACACACTGGGGCCTTCATCAACTTTGAAATTATCACCCGTCTCCCGACCCACAGAACCCTTCACTCCTTTCCTCGAATTTGATGTTGTGGGCAGCTTGGGTGTTGTCTCCACTTTCCAGGACAAGGCCAATCCCGGTATTTATTATATGACAGGATCTGCGACGCTGGATGTGTCACGCCACTACGGCTATAAAGGAAAGTATGGAATCGGGCTGGATTGGTTTTATGACGAGTCGTTGAAAGTGGACTATCAAACCCAGTATCCATCCGGCGTTCCGGAAAATCTGCTCTACTGGCCCGGTGTCCACCTCTCACATGAATATATGATTCACCGATGGACCATCATTACCCAGGCCGGCTTGAATCTGAAGCAGGTTGGCGATAAAGGAACTGGATTTGGAAGGCTGGCTTTCCGTTATGATTTGAGCAAAAGCATTTTCCTTCGAGTAGGACTGAGGGTTTATAAAAGTGTAGTGTCGGATTTTATTGAATGGGGCGTTGGATATTCGTTGTATCCTCGTAAGGCAAGAGTTGGTCGGTGACAATACTGACCGAAGGCAGTAGGTCGGTGAGAACATCGGCCAGAGGCAAGAATAAGTGATTAGCGAACTGAAGTGTTCGGCTTCGGAAGAGCTCGGCTGGATAGCTCGGTACTGGTTGGAATCCAGTCACCCAGCTAACCAGCAACCAAGTAAGGACGTTCTTCGCAGATGGGTTTTGAGAATGAAATATTGTTATTTCAGTTCCAGTACCACGACACTATGCGCCGGTAAAGTTACCTTCAAGCTTGATCCGCTTAGCACCGCCTTGTTAAAAGCCGCCGGCTTGATCTTGTCCGGTGCTTCAAATGAATTGTAATCCTGCAGCTT
>DAOMZK010000441.1:0-2745 GCA_035438035.1 Cyclobacteriaceae bacterium
ATGACAGTGTTAAACTTGAAGCCTTTGCTCAAATACTGAATCAGGAGTTGAGTCACCCTTTTCCGTTTCCTGCTACTTACGTACCGCTGCCGCTGGATACTTATCCCAACGGCAAGACCAAAGAAGTTTTCCAGGCAACAGGCCCTTCTAAAATTGCGAAAATTGATTTTACCTGGCTTACCAATTGTGTCCATGTGAAGGAGCAGGCATACCAGGTTGTTTTTAAAATAACAGATAAACCTACAGGTACTGGAACAAAACTGGTGCAATTCAAAACATGGAATATCCGGGTGGTCGGTCCAGCGCCTAAATGGAAGGATGCACACCTTGTTCCTTCGACCCGCAATATGTACCTGGAGTGGAAACCATATCAGTGCAGCAATGCCCAGACGATTCAGCTTTGGCGGAGGGTGGACAGTTATACCTATAGTCCCATTCAATGCGTGACCGGTATTCCTGATTACCTCGGGTATACCAAGATCAAGGAGTTTCCGAGCAGTGAAATAAAGTATACCGATACAGGGCTGGCGGCAGGTGCACAATATTGTTACAGGCTTGTCGCCGTCTTCCCCTTGCCGGGAGGAGGGGAGAGTTATGTCTCGAAGGATACTTGTCTTGCGCCCATTCCCGCGAAAGCGCCGATCATCACTAAAGTAACAGTAGACAAGACGAGTACAACAACGGGAAAAATAACCGTTCAATGGCGATCGCCATTCGGGGCAGACAAAATTCAATTTCCCCGTCCCTTCAAGTTCAAGGTTTACCGGTCTACCGGATTTACAGGACTGAGCTATACCGTTGCTCATTCCGGCACGCTGTCAGATTCCACATTCACCGACATCGATCTTAATACAGAAGAATTGGTCTACAACTATAAGGTTGAAGCGTACGATAATAATAATGCACTCGTCGATGTGTCAGTGATTGCATCTTCTGTCCGGCTGGATACCAAACCCCAGTTCAAACAAATTGAACTGGTCTGGGCTTTTAATGTACCGTGGTCTAATCAAAGCCAGGCTTTTCCCAAACATGATATTTATCGCGGTAAACCTGGCGATACGGAAAGTCAATTCGTGTTCATTGGCGACATCAATGCCACTGCCGGAAAATATGTGTACATCGATTCCGGGCAGTATAACGGAACTCCGCTGAATGAATCCCAGGTATATTGTTATCGCGTGATGACGCGTGGAGCGTATGGCAATTCGAAGATTCCAGCGCCGCTGACCAATTACTCTCAAATTGGCTGTGCGCAGCCTAACGACAATGTTCCTCCTTGCCAGCCTGAGTTATCTATCATCGCTACACCTTGCGATCAGTTCATTAATTCACAACCTTGCGGTGCGAACGTCTATAGCAATGTTATCACCTGGAAACGTCCGGCAGATGAAGCTTGCCGGCAGGATATCCGAAGCTATACGATTTATGCCGCGAGCCAGGTAGGTGGTGAGTTTTTGAAGTACGTGGAAAATGTCAGGGATACATTCTACATTGATGCGAACCTGCCGTCCTATGCCAAGTGCTATAAGATTACTGCTGTTGACCGCGCCGGAAATGAGAGTGATCTCAGTGATTCCTACTGTTTCGATAATTGTCCGAACTATGAGTTGCCCAACGTATTCACACCCAACGGAGACAAATGCAATGATCTTTTCAGTGCATTCAGCGACAGACAGATTGTAGATGAAAATGGAAATGGTCAGTGCGGACCCGTGAACGAGTCTGTCACAAAACTACATTGTGCCCGCTTTGTAGAACACGTCACATTTACCGTGGTGAACCGGTGGGGCAAAGATGTATACAACTATGATTCAGGCGGTGAGAATAATATATACATCGACTGGGATGGCAAAGACGACAATGGCAAAGACCTGCCTGCCGGTACATATTATTATGATGCTGCAGTTACATTCACCGTTGTAGATCCAAAGAAGAAAGTGCGCAACTATCATGGGTGGGTGCAGATAGTGCGATAGGAGATAGCCGGGAATTGGCGCTCAGATTAAAGCGAATATTTTGTTTTGAAAATCAGTCACGGGCTGGCTGGGTGGCTGGTTAACTGGTTGGCTGGTTAGCTGGTTAGCTGGTTAGCTAGTCATCAAGCTAACCAGCCAGCATTTCCACTATCTTTTTGCTATAGCCTGCTTATCTTTCGGCAAAATTCCAGATAAGAAATGAAGGCTTACATTTTCCCCGGACAAGGCGCCCAGTTTACCGGTATGGGTAAAGATTTATACAACGCCAACGAGAAAGCAAAAAGACTGTTTGAACAGGCTAATGCCATTCTCGGTTTCAGTATCAGCGATACCATGTTCGGAGGGACAGCCGATGAACTGAAGCAAACCAAAGTTACCCAGCCTGCTATTTTCATTCATTCAGTGGCCGTTGCGCTGGCTCATGATTCCTTTGCACCTGAGATGGTGGCTGGACATTCGTTGGGTGAATTTTCATCTTTGGTAGCTAATCGTGCGCTGACTTTTGAAGATGGATTGAAACTGGTAGCGAAACGTGCAACAGCCATGCAGCGTGCATGTGAAATCAATCCATCTACGATGGCCGCCATTCTTGGTCTCGACGACAGCAAAGTCGAGGAAGTCTGTGCGAGTATCAAGGAGGAGATTGTTGTAGCCGCGAATTACAATTGCCCCGGTCAGTTGGTGATTTCCGGATCAATGAAGGGGATTGAGATTGCGATTGAAAAAATGAAAGCCGCCGGAGCGAATAGAGCATTGCCGTTGCAGGTAG
>DAOMZK010000442.1:0-2723 GCA_035438035.1 Cyclobacteriaceae bacterium
GTTCACGGTGTAATAGGCCATCCGGTGCCACAACGGGGTGCCGTCCTTCGCTTTGTAAATGAGTATCTGAAGAATAAAGGGAAAAATGAAATCGATTGGTAGGGGGTTGGCGGTTAGCTGTTGGCTCTTGGCTTTTGGCGGTCAGACTAGAGCGAACTATCGGATAAGCTTAAAGAACCGGTTCCATCGAATCGAATGGATGAAGTCTCCGAACTTATCGATTGAGAGCCAGATGAAGAAGGCTTTGCCAACGATGTGATCTTCGGGAACAAATCCCCAGTATCGGGAGTCGAGGGAATTGTGCCGGTTGTCACCCATCATGAAAAAGTAATTCTGCTTGAAAGTGTATTCCTTAATTTCTTTCCCATCAATAAATAATTTTCCCTCTTTCAATTCGGCCTTGTCATTGTGGTCGTACTTCTGGATGGTCTCTCCGTAAATGGCCAGCGTGGAATCGTTGATTGCGATGGTCATTCCTTCCTTTGGAATCGTAAGCGGACCGTAGTTATCGCCATTCCAGGGTCCATATTTTGGACCAATGAAAATCATTTCTGTGCCGGTGTGGATAGGAGAGGTTACTGAATTGATGTAGGGTACTTTTTTTAGTTCTTCAGCCTTCTCATTGGTCAGAAACATTTGATACACGCCTTTGTTATCTTCTGAGCGTCGACCGAGGAAGTTATAGTCTTCGGGATCAAGTCCCATTTTTAACAGGTTGCGTTCATTGATTTCGTCATTGGCAATCACATCGTACCTGAACTGCATGTCAGGCGGATTGGGCAAGGGGTGTCCGTTGATGATAACCTGGCGGTCTTTGATTTCAAGAACGTCGCCTGAAATGGCCACGCAACGTTTGATGTAGTTGGTCTTGAGATCCACCGGGTATTCTTTCCATTCACTTTGCGGAAGGCCATAGTTGTTTTCATTCATTCCCGGAACGTTGAATACGACCACGTCGCCGTTTTTTACATGGCTGATGCCTGGTAAACGATACTGAGGCAATTGTATCCAGGTGAGGTAGGAGGGAACATTCGTGAACCAGATTTTCTGATGAGTGAGCGGAACCTGCAGAGGAGTTTTAGGTGTACGCGTCCCATAGTGGAATTTGCTGACGAAAAGAAAATCACCTACGAGTAAAGAGTTTTCCATCGACGGTGTCGGGATGGTATAGGCTTCCATAATCAGCCAGCGGATCAGGGTTGCGGCTACAACGGCAAACGTAATCGCATCCACCCATTCTCGGATAAATGATTTCTTTACTTCTTTTTCCTCTTCCTTTTTTTTCTCCCAGAATTTCCAATTCATAATGATTCAATATTTTTTGTTCGCTGTTCGTTCGGGAATTCCCAGAAAACGACTGACGAACTACGTTTTCATAAAGTCCCGCAAATAAAAGTAAAATTATCCGAAGTCAGAATTTTAAAAATTGGTCCATTCCCAGCACGCCTTTCTGTTGGGGTAGCCATTCTGCAACCTGGACAGCGCCAAGAGCGAAGCCTTCACGGGAATGGGCAGTATGCTTAATGGTGATGTCATCTGCCGGTGAGGTATAGGTGATTACGTGTGTTCCCGGAGCGGGGTCCACCCGGAATGAATGTATAACGAGATCATCCTCCTGTTGGGTTTCGGAATTGACCCATTGTTTTTTTGTATTGAGGTGTTTTAATACGCCTTCAGCCAATGTAATGGCCGTGCCACTGGGCGCATCCTTCTTTTGCGTATGATGGGTTTCATCGATGTGTACGCTGTAAGCAGACTGCCCCTTCATCATTTGGGCTAGTTTTTCATTGAGTTTAAAAAAGATATTGACGCCCAAGCTGTAGTTGGAGGCATAAAAAAATGTTCCCTTTTTGGAGAGGCAATACGCATCCACATCTTTCTTTTTCGCCAGCCACCCGGTAGTTCCGGCCAGGACCGGTATACCTCGATCCAGACAAAGTTTAATGTTGTCCACCGCAGACTCTGGTGTGGTAAATTCTATGGCTACATCCACCGGTGTTTTGAAATCAAAAGTAAGCCCGGCAACCGGATCAATTTTTCCGGCAATGGTGTGGCCGCGTTTTACGGCAATATTTTCTATCACCTTTCCCATTTTACCATAGCCGAACAGCAGTATTTTCATAAATCAGAATCGAAAAGTTAAAGAAAATCCCGAAGTTCTGCCGGTCAGCACATTCTGTTGTACTGTGGGCTTGAGGCTGACTTTGAGTTGTGGGTTGAGATCAAATTCTTTCAGGTGGGCGTCAACATGGGCATCAACCATCTGCAGTATGTACATGAAGGCATCGAGTATCAGGAAAAAATCGCGTTGTCGCCTGGCTTCGTCCACGATAGTCCTCAGCTGCTCCTCAGTGAATCCGCTTGGTGATGTCGCACTACCGCTTTCCAGCACACCAAACAATTCGTTCTTGTACTTTGAATAGGCATTGTTATAATAGATTACACCATAGGTAATAGCGGCAAAGCCACCGTAAACAAATGGGAGTTTCCAGTACTTCTTGTTGTACACTTGTCCGGCACCTGGCAGCACGGCTGCATAGAGCAGGGCTTTGCGGGGTTGGTAGCGTTTGGCGTACGAGGCGACGGTAATAACCTTGCCGCTTTTGTTAATTCTAATTGAGTCTCTTGTTTGTAAAATAGAATCACTGACCACCTCCGTTTGCTGCGCGCAACTGATGGTGGTCACCGCGCTGAAGACAAGGATAACCAGTATTCTGAACATG
>DAOMZK010000443.1:0-2713 GCA_035438035.1 Cyclobacteriaceae bacterium
AAGGATCCTCGCTTCCAGCAGTTCACGCATTTCAATTTTTCAGGACTTAAAGGACAGACCAAAATCAGCCGTAAAGGACTTCACTTTTATTCATCACGGGTTACTTTGGTATTCTCCACATCGGACAAGGAATTTTTAGATTATTTCCTCGGGGTCTTGTTTGAGAGCAAGGAAATCATGATCGGCACACTTCAGCTCACACCGGAGATGGTGGAACATGAAGAGCCCGTGGCGGTTTCTGAAAGCGTAAAATTCCTCTGCATATCACCGATCGTTTTGCTCCCTGCGGCATTCAATGATGAAACAGGGAAACGATTCATTTCACCTGAAGTCGATGAATTTTCAGATCTACTGTACGATGCTACCATGGCACAGATGCAGAGCTCAGGCAAATTCACACCGGCACAATTGTCTGAATTCTATAAATTCCAGCTTGTACCGGACAAAGATTACCTCAACCGCATTCAGTCAACACACAAAAAGTTTGCCCGCATTTATCCCTTGTATGACCTCGACATCAAGTATGAAGTGAGGGGTTATACTTTCCCTTTCACCTTATTTGCACCACCCACCGTTCAGCAGTTTGTATATGAACATGGGTTGGGTCAGTTCTCTCACAAAGGTTTTGGAATGCTCGACATGGCATTTCACAATCCCATCCCCAAAGACGCCGGCATGGAACTGGTGTTTGCGTAATTCATCATTAGCACAATCGACTGCGGCTATCTCGGATTGACCGGGATTACAAAATAGCCGATCAACTGATCAGCCGCTGGCTGGAAGGATTTGTAGTAGACCAGCACTTCATAGGTATTTTCTGTTTCAAAGTGATTGCCCTCAATCAGATTACTTTCATCACCCCGGCCTTCGAACCAATATTGATAATTGTAGAATCCCTGCTTCAGCAGAATGCGCTGGTTATACATCCCCTGGTTGAATACCATCTTGTTTTCTTCACCACGCGCCCATTGATTGAAGGCTCCGATCACGTAGATTTCGCCCTTTACCTGGGGTGACTGCAAAGCAAAATTGACGAACAGATAATTGGCACTGACCCAGGGTTCCTGGGGATAATCCCGGTTGTCAACATAAAAATTCCCGTCAAGGTCTGCGTATTGCGCATAAGCTTCTGACGTACGCGGGCGATCCAGGCTGACGGTAAGTTCATACGGTTTGCGACTTCTATCCAGTGTATGTGTATTCTGCCCCGGATAATTCAATGATCTGAAATCAACGAATCGAAATTCATTTCCTCCTGCAAACGTCTTGTCCATATCAAAAAAGCGGAACTCGAGCTGGCTGATATCCTCCCGGATGAAACTGGGCTTTACATCGTATCGCGCATTGTCCCATCGCTGGTTTTGTCTGACGGTAACGTGAATGTTATTCAGCGGATTCATGATTTCCATATTGGCGTAGCTGACCATGAAGTTCAATGCCTGGTTTGTACTCCTGAGATTGCCCAGGCCGGATAGGTCATTGTTTCTATCGATATTAAGTCGGGGATCAAAAATCATAATACGCCTGGAGAGCACGAGGTTTTGGCGATTTCCATCCCGGTAAACAATAACAAGATAATTGCCCGGAATTTTTACCGGGGGAATCAGGAAGCGATAATGAATGTAAGGAACGTGTGTGTTGATGGAGTAGGAGTAATCATTGATGGTAAACTCATTATAGTCGCGCATGAAGTCGAGGTCCATGAGACTGGATTTTGTCCAGTCGAAATTGCAGTGGATGAGCCTGACATAGTAGTTATTCCGTTGTTCCTGAAGATCATCAAATTCAAGTAAAAGATTTTGTGCGTCCAACCGGGTGGCAGAAGGAAAGAGTGTGTTGCCTCCTGAAGACTGATTGGGGTAGCACAACACCGTTTTTATTTGCGGCTCATATGCTCTGTCTGTGTAATCAAGATTTTTTTGACACCAGCCTGAAAAAGGGATAAAAACCAGCAAAAAGAGACTTAGACGCATACTATTTATTGTTCAAATATTCACCGAAAATTGCATTCCAACCAAATGCCCGGGCCTGGTGTCTAACCTGTATATCGACGGAATGACAAGCGATGAAGTGCTTATTAAAGGCTGCATCAACCATGACAGAACCTGTCAGCAGGCTTTGTATTCCCGCTATGGTCCTAAAATGATGATGATTTGCCAGCGATACACAAGGAACGCTGCTGATGCCGAAGATGTATTGCAGGAGGGATTTGTTAAGGTTTTTGCTCATATCGGCTCATTTAAGGGTGATTCAAAGCTTGAGACCTGGATGACCCGAATTTTTATCAATGCTTCCTTAAACCACCAGAGACAAAGACTGTACCTGTTTCCCATGGTGGATGTCTACGATGAGCATTTGTCTGAATCCGAGCATGTCAGTCTATCTGAATTCCACGTTGAAGAATTGTTATCGTTTATCCGCTTATTGCCGGATGGTTGCCGGGTGGTATTCAATTTGTTTGCAATAGAGGGTTATCCGCACAAGGAAATAGCTGCTATGCTCAAGATCAGTGAGGGAACATCCAAGTCACAATACAACCGGGCGAGGATGTTATTAAGAAATCATTTGTCAGAAATTGAAATAAATTATGGAAAGCTCGGCAACACCTCCATTTGAGCAACAATGGCGATCTGCTTTTCAAGGAGCTGAAGCTTCCCTTCCGGTATATGCCTGGTCTGGGATAGAGCAGGCCCTCAACCGGATGGAAAACGAA
>DAOMZK010000444.1:0-2706 GCA_035438035.1 Cyclobacteriaceae bacterium
GCCCGCAGTTGATCACTTTCTGCTTGCAGAGAAAGGTTATGAAAGTGAATTCAATTTTTATCGTGGAGGCTGGACCGTGGTCGAAAATAAAGTCGTTGACGTACCCCTCTCTGTAAAAACAAGAGAACCACAGAAGGTACGCCTGCTGTTTTCAGGAACGCTGGCCGCCAGCACCGGTGTATTTCAGGCAATCAATCTGGCGATGGAATTGAATACGCTGGATCCGGACATCGAGCTTACCGTGATTGGCTATGCGGCGCTGGATTCAGAGCGGGAGAAAATACTTGCGATGATCAAAGTCCATCCGTGGATAAACCTTATTGGCGGCGATAAGCTTGTCCCTCACCGTGAAGTCCTCGAAGCTATGCAGCATGCCGATGCCGGCATCCTGTTATATCCGCAGTCAGCACACACACTCAACTCCCACCCCACCAAACTCTTCGAATATCTCAATGCGCGCATACCCATCATACTTGAAAACCAATGGCCATGGATTGAACGGTATGCGTCTTGCAAGCCTTTTATTTTCTTTAACAGCAACCGGCCCGATTACGCAGGACTTCTCGATGCTCTTAAAAATGAAAAATTTTACGTCAGCCCTCCTGTGGATGTAACGTGGGCTTCAGAAGAGAGAAAATTGTTGGAAGCAATTGTTCAGTAAGGACGAGACTAACTATAAAAAGTCCTACCGGCCGAGCGCAGCGCGTGCCGGTACCCCTTAATAACGCACAACCCTTTTTATTCTTTCATTTCCAGGGGCATGCCGGCCATGCTCCGCCGAAGCGCTTCACAAAGGCGAGCAAGACTGCTCGTCATAAGTTGTTCCTTCGTTAAAATAATACTCAACTCATTGTAAATAAGCTTGTTAAATGATCAATAAAATATTACCCTAAATTATTTTTTAGACTTGTCTAAATTATTTTACCTTGCACCATGATTAGTTTCACTGAAGAAAACTACCTTAAGGCAGTTTACCACCTTTCGGGAGGCGGGCAAAAAGCCGTCCTCACCAATGAACTCGCAGAAGCCATGCAGACGAAAGCGGCCTCTGTCACCGACATGATTAAAAAACTGTCGGCGAAGGGGCTGATTCTCTATGAACGATACTACGGAGTGAAAATCACGACAAAGGGCAAAGCACAGGCGTTGCAGATTATCCGCAAGCACCGGTTGTGGGAAACGTTTCTTGTTGAAAAACTGGGGTTCAACTGGGACGAAGTGCACGAAGTAGCCGAACAACTCGAACACATTCAATCACCAGCACTCATCGACAAACTGGATAAATTCCTGGGCTTCCCTTCCGTTGATCCGCACGGCGATCCCATTCCCAACACGCGAGGCAAATTAAAACCCCAACACCAGGTGCCGCTCGAACAATTGGGCCCTGGAAAAAAAGGAACGATCGCCTGTGTGAAAGACAGTGACCCCAGCCTGCTGAAGTACCTGGAGAAGATCGGCGCCAAGCCCGGAAAGAAAATCCAGGTGGTGCGCATTGAAGACTATGACAAATCCATCGAGGTAATTATTCAAAAGAAAAAAGTAATTGTGTCGAAAGAAGTTTCAAAGAATATTTTGTTATCCCTATAAAGTGATAAAGGATTCCCGCATCCTCGATAGTGATCGGGACGGATGCGCGAAAAAAAGCATATGAACGAAGAAGTACTGGGACGGAAATCATTGAGCGACGTACACGCCTCGATTGATTCCACCAACCGGAAAGGTTGGCGGAAGCTCATTGCATTTCTTGGCCCTGCTTATCTGGTGAGCGTCGGTTATATGGACCCCGGCAACTGGGCCACAGACATTGCGGGGGGTAGTCGCTTTGGATATTCACTGATATGGGTACTGCTGATGTCCAACCTCATGGCCTTACTGCTGCAAAGTCTCAGTGCACGTCTCGGTTTGGTGCGCCAGCTTGATCTCGCCCAAGTTTCGCGCAGTACTTACCACCCGGTCATCAATTTTATTTTATGGATTCTGGCTGAAGTAGCCATAGCCGCCTGCGACCTGGCTGAAGTGCTGGGTATGGCCATAGGAATGAAATTATTATTTGGCATTCCCCTCATCTGGGGTGTATCGATCACCGTGTTGGATACCTTGCTTTTACTGATACTGCAGAGCTATGGCATGCGCAAAATTGAGGCCTTCATCATCTGCCTTGTGGCGGTGATCGGAACATCCTTCCTCGTGGAAATGATTTTCGCCAAGCCCAACCTGACTGAGTTGTCCAGCGGATTTATTCCTACCATTGCCAACAATGAAGCGCTATACATCGCCATTGCCATCATCGGTGCCACCGTGATGCCGCACAACCTTTACCTCCACTCCTCGCTCGTACAGACGCGCAGGATTGACACCTCCGAACGTGGCATCTGGCAGGCAATCAAATACAACTTTATTGATTCTGCCATCGCGCTAAACGCTGCCTTCTTCGTCAATGCTGCCATACTCATTCTTGCTGCTTCCACATTTTTCAAGGCTGGCATGTTTGAAGTTCAGGACATTGAGGATGCATACCAATTTCTGACTCCCCTGCTGGGTACGGAGTGGGCTTCTATCCTTTTCGGAATTGCCCTCATCGCCGCAGGGCAAAGTTCGACCATCACCGGCACACTGGCAGGACAGATCGTGATGGAAGGTTATCTCAATCTGAGGATTGCACCGTGGTTGAGAAGATTGATCACCCGTGTTATCGCCATCATCCCA
>DAOMZK010000445.1:0-2706 GCA_035438035.1 Cyclobacteriaceae bacterium
AACAACATCAGCCACAATGAGCCGGCAGAAATCAACCAGGACTTGTTTGATAAAACATTCGGAAAGGACGTAGTGAAGAGCGAAGAAGAATTCATTACTAAAATCAAGGAAACAATTTCAGAAAACTATAAACGCGAAGCTGATCACTTGTTGGAACATGAAATCCAGCATCAACTGGTAGACCATACCCAAGTCAACATGCCGGACTCCTTTTTAAAGACCTGGCTGAAGGCATCCGGTGATGGCAAAATCACAGATGAAGTGATCGGAAAAGAATTTGAGGACTACAAGACCGGATTAAAGTGGGACCTTATCAAGAATAAGCTTTCTGATGAATACAAAGTAGCCGTAGAGAGTGGAGAGGTGAAGGACAGAGCCAAGCAATTGATTGCGCAGCAATTTGGGGGGCCGGCCATTGCAGAACAACTTGGTGATAAATTTGACGGAATTGCTGATAACTACCTGTCTGGTCAGGACGGTAAGGGGGAAAACTTTATGCGTCTTTACAACCAGATCCGACATGAGAAACTGATGAAGGTGATAAAAGAAAATATTACCATCACGGATAAAAACATCAGTCTTGATGAATTCAAAAAAATGGTCGCCGAACACAGTCATCATAACCACTAGAATATCAGGGCAATTTGATCCCAATAGCAATCGTGATAAAAGAGCCCTCCCGCAGGGTTTTTTTATTGAAATAATTACTAACATTGGTTGAAGATTAGCATGCGCCTGCAAACTATTTCACAGCGTTTTGCGTCTATCCCTTATAATCCCGTAAAAAATTTACTACTGTATGGATAAAAACAATGAATTCAGAAAATATGCCGTGCAACACCTCGGCATGAGCGGAAATACGATTGACCACTATGCTCAGCAAGTTGAAAACATGACCCAATACGTGATCGAAGAACGCCCCGGAAACTTCCGTGCGATCGATGTTTTCACACGATTGATTTCGGATCGTATTCTTTTCCTTGGAATGGCCATCGACGACCAGGTGGCCAACCTGATTACCGCTCAATTGCTTTTCCTGGAATCAGCAGACCCCAAAAAAGACATTATTATGTATATCAATAGTCCGGGCGGTTCGGTGTATGCCGGCCTCGGTATCTATGATACTATGCAGTATGTCAATCCCGATGTCGCTACGATCTGTACCGGTCTTGCAGCTTCCATGGGTGCTGTATTGCTTACTGCAGGTGCGGCAAAGAAGCGTTCCGGATTGCCGCATTCCCGAATCATGATTCATCAGCCGTCGTCTGGTATGCAGGGTCAAAGTTCCGACATGGAAATCGCTCTGCGTCAAACTCTCGAAGTGAAAAAGGACCTCTATAATATCCTCGCCAAGCACAGCGGACAGACGTACGATAAAATCGAGAAAGATTCTGACCGGGACTACTGGATGAGATCAGCCGAAGCGAAGGAGTATGGATTGATTGATGAGGTGCTGGAGAAGAAGAAATAGGTGTTGGGTACTGGGTCTTGGGTCTTGGCTTTGCGCGGCAAATGTGAAAAATTGTTTAACAAATGAGTAGTCTCCACTAAGGGGTGACCTTTCATTAACCCCTAGTAAAGCAAAAGGGCCAAGACCTAACAGCCAAATCCCATTAGTCATTTGTCCAAATCCTCCGTAAATTTGCAGCTACACCATTTTTTGCAGTAACCATGGCAGAAGTTACCTGTTCATTTTGCGGAAGAAGTAAAAAAGATGTGGACCTGATGATTTCAGGCATTCACGCGCACATTTGTGATAAGTGTGTAACGCAGGCCACCCAGATCTTACAGGAGGAAAAGAAGAACAAGGTCGAACTGGGCACCCTTCCCAACTTCAAACTCATCAAACCGAAGGAAATCAAGAAATTCCTGGATGAATATGTCATCGGACAGGATCAGGCTAAAAAAGTATTATCGGTTGCCGTGTACAATCACTATAAGCGCCTCATGCAGCGTAAAACGGAAGTGACCGATGTGCAGATTGAAAAGTCAAACATCATCATGGCCGGGGAAACCGGCACCGGAAAAACTTACCTGGCACGGACGCTGGCGAAAATTCTCCAGGTCCCTTTTTGCATTGCTGACGCTACCGTTCTTACTGAGGCCGGTTATGTAGGAGAAGATGTCGAGAGTATTCTGACACGTCTGCTGCAGGCAGCTGACTACAACACCGAAGCAGCTGAACGCGGAATCGTTTACATAGACGAAATCGACAAGATTGCCCGCAAGTCGGATAACCCTTCCATCACACGCGATGTAAGCGGTGAAGGTGTTCAACAGGCATTGCTGAAATTACTTGAAGGAACGGCTGTTAATGTTCCACCCCAGGGTGGAAGAAAACATCCGGATCAGAAAATGATCACGGTTAATACTGAGAATATTCTTTTCATCTGCGGCGGCGCATTCGAAGGACTTTCAAGATTGATTGGCCGCAGGCTCAACACCCGCCCGCTGGGCTTTTCTACATCGGAAGGGCTCCATCCCAATGATATCGACAACGACAATTTGCTGCAGTTTGTATCCGCACAGGATCTGAAGAGCTTCGGACTCATTCCGGAACTTATTGGTCGCCTGCCAGTCGTATCTTACCTGAATCCCCTTGACACTTCTGCCTTGAAGAAAATCCTGGTGGAGCCCAAGAACGCATTGGTCAAACAGTACAAAAAATTGTTTGAGATGGAAGGCATCACGCTGGAATTTAAGGAC
>DAOMZK010000446.1:0-2656 GCA_035438035.1 Cyclobacteriaceae bacterium
ATTGCAATTGCGGAAAGCGAGGATGCCTCGAAACCTACGTCTCTGCCACCGGTATAAAGCGCACAGTATACAAACTTTTAGCGGATCACCTGGAGCCAAGCGAATTGAGGGGAATCAGCTTTGAAGATCTCAACACCAAAATGATTTCGGAAGCCGCACATCGCGACGATGTTGTAGCCAAGGAGGCGTTTGAATACACCGGTAGAATTCTGGGAATGAAACTGGCTGATACGGTGGTCCATACCGATCCCGAAGCACTCTTTCTTTTTGGCGGACTTGCCCAGGCGGGAGAATTGATTTTCAAGCCCACGATTTACCACATGGAGAAAAATCTTATGCCTTTATTCCGGGGTAAAGTAAAAGTTCTCCCTTCTGCCATGTCCAACCAGGCCGCGCCTATTCTTGGGGCCAGCAGCCTGGTCTGGGATTTCCTGGAGAAAGCAAAGACTGAGACCGTCGATTGATACTGACTATTCTACTTTAATTCCCAGGTTGTCGCCAAGGAGAGAAAACTGTTTTATCCAGTCTGTATCCGGCTCGCCACCCTCCGACTCCTTGATCTCCTGGGACAATTCAAAATAAAGATTCTGACTGAGATATAAGTTGGGTTCAAGCTGAAACTTATCCAGGATCGGGAAGAGCCGATTCAGTCTTTCAATCCGCTTCACATTCTCACGTTCGGCGGCGATGCGTTTCAATTCTGTAAAAATACTTTCACCGGCAATGCGGGCCACCTTTTCATGATCTTCAATCTTGAGGCTCCAGCGATCCAACTCACCCACAATGCGCTCCAGGTTCTTTACATTGATGCGCTCCGGCTGAAAACATTTGAGTAAATCAGCATTAAGAATATATTCAAAAGTAGTCTTGTAAGCTTTTGGAATCGGGATGTCATTGTTTGACAGCGCATTCACCAGCGGGTAATCGCGATTGTACGTCCTGCGCAGGGAGCTTTCAATATCTTCCATTCCCTGCATGGCAATCGTATCCAGGATCTTGCGCTTTTCTTCTTTGAACAATGACCAAATGGAGTATTTCTCCGGCCCGAAAAAAGTCTGCATGATACTAATGACATCCCCCAGCCTTCCATCTTCAAAAGCATCCACCATCCGTGACTGCATGGTATTAAAGTGGTCAAGTTCAATATCCAGTGTAAGGTTGCCGATGAGATCATGTTTGCCAAGATAGATAACCGCAAAAGCAAATCGTTTTTCAGAGGTGGTCACCAGCGATTTTACTTTGGTTATACCCAACACCAGTTTTTGTTCACCTGCTTCTTTCTTTACAAAAAATTCATTTACCGCCCGGTAGTTGAACAGCGGTAGATTTTCCGGTTCATCTTCAAAGATGGAAGAGACCGCATAGTGCATACCCACGCGCGATAGATTGGTCTTGGAAGGAAAAACGAGTTTTCTAAAAACATTAGCTCCGTTTTCATATGCCGCGACATTGCTGGGGGCCTGTTCCAGCCTGATAACAAATTCACTCTCAAGATCCTGGTCTGTCAACTGTTTTGAAAGCTGGACGGCGCGGCAGGCATACTGGATAACCTGAACCGTTTCGATGCCGGATATCTCGTCAAAAAACCAACCGCAACTGGTGTACATGAGCATGGCATGGCGCTGCATCTCCATTAATCTCAGCGACTTGTTAAGGTCAGCGTTTGGCAGTGCATTGTCTTTCATGAAACGTTTAACCGTTTCCTCCGTCCTGTTCAGAATGACGTTGATATATTGATTACGGGCTTCCCACGGATCCTTAAAAAGTTTAACCCCCTCTGCTTCAAAAATTCCGATCAGTGAATCCCTTAGCCAATCGAGCGCATCACGCAGTGGCTTACGCCAATTCTGAGTATAACCCGGCTTACCAGAATTGCAGCCGCAATTGGCTCTCCACCGCTCTACGCCATGCACACAACTCCATGAACTATTTTCAATAATCTGCACTTCATTTTCAATTGGAATGTTTGCAGCAAAGAATGCATAGTTGGTCAGATGTGCACTTTTGTGCTTTTCAATGCTGTCAAGCGAAAAGGCCAATGCCATGTCACCATGCTTGTGATGATGACCATAGGTCTCACCATCTGTGGCGATGTTAACCAGTTGCGGCGATGTGTCATCCTTATCGAACGAATTGGTGAGCCGGTCTATAAACTGTTTGCCATCATTAAGGAGACCATTGAATGCCACACCTTGCGCAATATTGCCATCGTAAAAAAATAATATGATACTTTTTCCGGAGGGAAGATTACAGCGATAGGCTTTCCGGGTGTTAATTGTTTGGTCATTTACTTCCTGCCAGTCACTTTCGCCCGTCTTCCGTACGGCCTTTGCCTGGCGTGGTGCAAGAATTGAAAACAATATTCCCTGTTCCGCCAGAATCTCCAGTGATTCTGTATCAACGGCGGTCTCGGCAAGCCACATGCCTTCGGGTTGTCGTTTAAACCGGCGTTTAAAATCGGCTATTCCCCAGATGACTTGTGTCTCCCGGTCCTTTCGATTGGCGAGGGGCAGGATCATATGGTTATAAACCTGTGCTACAGCTGAGCCGTGCCCTCCAAATCGCTCAATGCTTTCCTTGTCGGCTTCGAGAATGGATGCATAAGTATGCTTATCATACTGTTCCATCCAGGATAATAATGTTGGGCCGAAATTGA
>DAOMZK010000447.1:0-2639 GCA_035438035.1 Cyclobacteriaceae bacterium
TTACGATTGTTGAGTTTGTCATTGCTTTTACCATGCCCCACGGTGCAGCCAAAACATTTTTGTTTGTTATCCTGACAATCGTAAAAGCAGGGTACATAGTGGGTGAGTTTATGCACCTCCGTCATGAGGTAAAAGTCCTCTTCTGGTCCGTTCTCATTCCCATGATATTTGTGGTCTGGATGCTCGTAGCCTTCGTCTATGAGGGCACCAAGATTATCAGGATCTGATAAAAATAATCATCTGAAGGAGAAGGCTAAGGTGTAAAAACGTTAGCCTTTCTTTTTTAAAGCACAACCTTGAAAAAGACCCTGTATTTATTCCTGGCCCTTTTGTTGCCTGGACTCATTTTTGTTTTCCTGAAACTGGCAGGCAAAAATGAATTTGTAATCCCGGTGTATTATGAAGAAAAAGTCAGCGATTCAGTTAACCGGTGCGGACTGCAATATAATGTTCCCTACCATATTCCGGATTCTGTCTGGAAAGGAAATGAGAACATTTTGAGAGCCAATTTGTTTGTGTTTTCAGAAAAAGATTTTGTTGGAGATAAAATTGCGGCTGACCTGGAAGACGAATTGGGTGCAGGTATGGTGAATTGGATCCGCGTGCCCGGTGATCCGAACGAGAATGAAAAATGGAAATGTGTGTTCCTCGTCAGTGACCCCTGGCAGGTTGTATTGGTAGACGACAAGGGAAGGATCAGGGGATATTATGACCCCCGCCTCCGGGAGGAATTGGACAAGTTGCGAGTGGAATTAAAAATATTGCTGAAGAAATACTGATGAAAGAGAATAAAGAGCCTTACCGTGGACTGATAATTTTTCTATCGATCGTAATTCCATTGATCGTGGCAGTTCTTTTCAGGGTGCACATAGAAGGATATGATTTTTCAGCTCTACCGCCGTTGTATGCTTTTATCAACGGACTTACAGCGGTTTTGTTATTGATCTCCTACTGGGCTATCCGGAACAAAAGGCGTTTTCTACACGAGGCAATAAATAAAACTTGTATCGTGCTTTCATCTGCATTCCTGGTCATGTATGTACTCTATCACATGACCAGTGCGCCTACGGCTTTTGGTGGTGAGGGGACAATAAAAATCGTTTATTATGTTATCCTGATCACTCACATTGTTCTTTCTGTGGTTATCATTCCAATGGTTTTATTTACTTTTTCAAGGGCACTGGCGGGCAACTTTGAAAGGCACCGAAGATTGGCTAGATTTACATTTCCGCTTTGGCTTTATGTCGCGGCGTCAGGCGTAATTGTGTACCTCATGATAAGCCCTTATTATCCGAAATGATGAAAAGAGTAGCACTTTTGCTTGTATTGATGGTTGCCGGCATGTTAACAGCCTCAGCGCAATGTGCAATGTGTCGGGCTACACTGGAGAATAATGTCAGCAATGGTAACATTGGAATTGCGGAAGGGATTAATTTCGGTATTCTCTACTTGTTCTTTGCGCCATACCTCGCTGTGGCCGTCATCGCCTATCTTTGGTACAGAACAAGCAAATCCAATGAGCGAAAAGAGTTCACGAACAGCGCAGCTTAGCGGTAAATGTCCGGCCTGCAGAGAAGGAGATATTTTTAAATATCCCTTGTCGCGCTTTTCCCATTTTGCAGAAATGAATACCCACTGCCCCGTTTGCGGTGCCGGGTTCGAACCTGAACCAGGATTCTACTTTGGTGCCATGTATATCACCTATGCGTTTAATATTCTGCTGTTGACCGGCTTTGGCCTGACGCTTTATTATTTTGTGGAATTATCCGAACCGGTTTACCTGATATTGATTGCACTTTTTGCTACGCTGACTACACCCTTTTCTTTCCGGTGGTCGCGTGTAATCTGGCTGTATTGGTTTGGTGGGTTGCATTACAAGCCGAAGTCCTGAGTTACTGCTCTTTTTGGTATCTTCGTAATCGATGGGCATGCGAAGTGCAATCCTGATTATTATTTCCATCCTGCTCATTGGCGGAGGTATCTTTATCCGTTCACAATACTCCTCTCAATATCAAGCACGTCTGATTCAAACTATTCAGAATAATCTCGAAACTGAGTTTGGCAGAATGGAAGAGGAGGCGAAGAGTCTCATGATCGAGCACCTTCAGCCTGCATCAGACAAATGGGACGACGTTACTCATTTTTTTATTCATGCAGATTCAGCTCGCATCATAACCTGGAACAGAAATTTCTTTCTTCCTGGCGTCGCTTCACTGGAGTCTCTGTCTGTAGGGAAAAAATCGTTGATGCAGACTCCCCGTGGCGACTTTCTGATCTTAAAATGGAAGGCCGAGAATTCAACCTCCCTCTATGGTGTGGTGGTGTTGACTGACCGCTATCCCATATCCAACAGCTTTTTATCGAGCCAGACTAACCCGGTCATTTTTCCCCTGACTAATATTCAGGTCGCTGACCCGCTCAGCAAGGGAGGTTATCCAATAGTTATTGAAAATGAAGCGATTTGCAGAGTTCTTCCGGAGAACGTACACTCCCAGGAGAGTATATTTTCGTTTATTCTGGTAGGTGCAGGATTTGCCTTTTTTCTGTTTGGCCTGTGGTCTTTGACCAGGTGGATTCAGCAACGTTTGAATTTTGACTTTGCATTTCTTGCACTTTTATCGGGTCTGGTGGCTATCCGG
>DAOMZK010000448.1:0-2632 GCA_035438035.1 Cyclobacteriaceae bacterium
CAAAGAAATCTTTATAATCATTAAAATAAACTGACTTCCCGTAATTAATATTTATTCTGTTCCAGTGATCTTTCTGCCAGTCGTGCTTGTCGATGGTTACTTCCATGATCAATCTTTTCAAGTCAGTCCCGCAAGGAATGCTGATCCATTCCGCTCCGCGGGGCGTCTTGATCTTATTACGGTTCCGCCAGTCATTCTTGGTAAACTGTACGTCGTCGTAAAAAATAAACAGGTCTGCTTTTCGGATCAGATCGAAGTATCCTTTCCACGGAAGATAGTTGGATTGAAGAACAACAACTTTTTTCTCCGGTTTTCCCACCGACGCTTACAGAAAACTTGAAATAATATTTTCGAAGTACTCCTGCTTGCCGCTGGTCAGCGCCGGCTCCCCATTCTTGTGTGCCAAAGTACGCAAATCCTCCAGTTTGAGTTTGCCTTGCTCAAACTGTTTTCCTTTGTCCTTGTCGAAGGAAGCATAGCGCTGTTTTCTTAGCTTGGTATATTCGCCATCCTCCAGGATGGCATGCGCCACCAACAGCGCACGGGCAAACACATCCATCCCGCCGATGTGTGCGTAAAAAATGTCCGCCAGGTCTGTCGAGTTTCTTCTGGTCTTGGCATCAAAATTTATTCCTCCGCCTTTAATCCCTCCTGCTTCAAGAACAACCAGCATCGTTTCGGTAAGTTCATACACATTGTTCGGGAATTGATCGGTGTCCCATCCATTCTGATAATCACCACGGTTGGCATCCATACTCCCCAGCATGCCTGCATCGGCAGCCACCTGCACTTCATGCTGGAAGGTGTGATGGGCCAATGTAGCATGATTCACTTCAATGTTGAGTTTGAAATCATTCAAGAGATCATATTGACGCAAGAACGAAATCACTGTAGCCGCATCAAAATCATACTGATGTTTACTTGGCTCCATCGGCTTGGGTTCAATGAGAAACGTACCCTTGAATCCATTCTTTCTCCCATAGTCTTTCGCCATGTGAAGGAATTTTGCCAAATGTTCCTGCTCCCTCTTCATATTGGTATTTAAAAGAGAGATGTATCCCTCACGGCCGCCCCAGAAAACATAATTGGATCCACCCAGTGCCACAGTAGCGTCAATGGCATTCTTCACCTGGGCGGCGGCATGACACACCACTTCGAAATCCGGATTGGTAGCGGCTCCGTTCATATAGCGTGGATTCGAAAACATATTCGCAGTCCCCCACAACAACTTCACTCCAGATGCTTTTTGTTTTTGCCTGGCATAGGCTACGAGGGTTTCCAGTCTTTTTTCAGATTCTTTCAATGTATCGGCTTCATCTACCACATCATAATCATGGAAACAATAAAACGGTGCACCGATCTTGGTGATGAACTCAAATGCCGCATCCATTTTGTCTTTTGCTCTTTGAATGGCATCCGATGACTTCAGCCACGGGAAATATTTTGTTGGCAAACCAAAAGGATCACCACCATTGCCACAGAAGGTATGCCAGTAGGCGATGGCAAACCGAAGGTGTTCTTCCATTGTTTTCTTGCCTACTTTCTTTTTGGCATCGTAATACTTAAATGCCAATGGGTTTTTGGAATCTTTCCCCTCAAATCGGATAGCACCTATTCCTTTAAAAAATTCTTTGCTGCCGAGCGTCGGATTCATATGTGGTGATTTAGTGTTTGTTTCCAATGATTATAAGTCTGCAAATATTGTTCAGTTAGGCTTACATCCGGCGATTTTGATTCAATTAAATTCAGTCCGGCAAAAGCCGCTTTGAAATCAGAATAAATCCCGGCGCCTACCCCCGCTCCCAAAGCGGCGCCTTTGGCGCCATCCGTGTCATATAATTCCAACCTGGAACCAATTGTATTGACAAAAGCTTCCCGGAACAGCGGACTCAGGAACATATTGGCATGGCCGGCCCGGATTACCGTGGCTTTCAGTCCCATTTCCTGAAGAATTTCAAATCCATACTTCAGGGCAAATACGATCCCTTCCTGGGCTGCCCTGAAAAAATGCGCCTGAGTATGTTGATTAAAATCAAGCCCGTGAATAGAAGAGTGAATGGATTTGTTTTCGAGAATGCGCTCTGCACCATTGCCGAAGGGAAGAAAAATCAATCCTTCAGAGCCTATCGGCGCTTGTGAAGCTATCTGGTTGATTTCATTATAGCCCAGCTCGCCCTTACTCTTCATGTTTTTCCGCAGCCAACTGTTGAGGATCCCAGTGCCATTAATACAGAGCAAAACACCATTCTTTTTGTCCTGAAGGCTATTATTTACATGAACAAAAGTGTTAACGCGCGATTTGGGGTCAAATGCATTTTTATCCGTTACACCATAAATAACACCGGATGTTCCAGCTGTCGCCGCAGTTTCTCCCGGATCCAGGACATTGAGTGAAAATGCGTTGTTGGGTTGATCTCCGGCTCGGTACGAAATAACCGTTCCCTTTTCCAGGCCCAATTCCTTTGCTGCGGCATCACTCAGCTTTCCCTGTTGGGAAAAGACCGCCACCCGGTCTGCCAGCAGACTTCTATTAATGCCATATTCCTTGAGCAGGTCGTTCGCAATTCCGTTCTGTTGAAAATCCCAGAAAATTCCTTCCGACAAACCGGTATCCGTGGTGGTTATTTCACCG
>DAOMZK010000449.1:0-2629 GCA_035438035.1 Cyclobacteriaceae bacterium
ATGGCATCCACGGGCCGGAAGTCAACACCAAGATCAAGACTGGATGTGCAGATTACAGCCTTCAATTTGCCCTCATGCAGTTGCTCCTCAACCCAATGTCTCAACTCCTGGCTGATAGATCCATGATGCATGGCAATCTGACCAGACAATTCGGGAGCCGTGTCCAACATCTTCTGATACCAGATTTCGGCAAAGGACCGAGTATTCGTAAAAATCAATGTGCTGGAATTCCGTTGCACAATGTCAATGGCTTTCTTCAACAGGTGTATGCCGATATGGCCAGACCAGGGTAGCAGTTCGAGCTCGTCGGGATAGACCGATTCGATTTCAATTTTCTTTTGAATGTCAGCCCGGATGATTGAATGGTTCTGGTCGTGGCAACGATCACCCAGTAAAACTTCCATCGACTGGTCCATATTACCGATCGTGGCGGAAATCCCCCATATCTTCATGTCGTGTGCAATGGTCTTCAGGCGCGACAACGCGAGTTCAGCCTGCACACCCCGCTTCGATCCCATCAATTCGTGCCATTCGTCCAGTACAATGCATTTCAAATCGGAAAAATACTCCTCATATCCCTTGTTCGAAATCAACTGGTGAAGACTCTCCGGGGTGGTGATCAGGAACTGCGGCGGCTTGTCTTTCTGCTTGATTTTTTCTGCCGCTCGCGTATCTCCCGTCCGGATTCCGATTTTCCAGGATGAGCCCAATCCTTCCGCTGCCCTGTCTGTCGCCAGCTTGATTTCTTTTGCCAGCGCCCGGATCGGAGTAATCCAGATAGCCTGAATTTTTTTTTCTTTGGCGTTAAGACCTTCAAGCAAAATCGGGACAGCAAGCGAGTAGGTTTTCCCACTGCCCGTCGGCGCGTTGACTAATCCACTGCGTCCTGCGGCATAGGCACTCCAGGTATCCAATTGAAACGCAAATGGGCTCCAACCCATTTTGTTGAACCAATGGACTCCGCGATGGTTATTCAGGTCAACTTTTTTCACAAAACGTTGAACAAACCCGGCTTTCTTCGGTTATTCATGCAAACTTCCAAAACAGCAGAACATGGGACAATATTCCATAAAAGAATTAGAAAAACTCTCTGGAATCAAAGCCCATACCATCCGAATTTGGGAGAAACGTCACCAGATTATTCAACCCAGCAGGACGGATACCAATATCAGGTTTTATTCCGACGACGACCTTAAGAAAATCATACAAGTCGCTTTGTTGAACAACCATGGATTGAAAATATCCAAAATTGCCGGTCTTAGCCGGGAGCAGTTGGCCGGTCATGTCAATGATATCAGTTCAACTCACCTGCAGGCAGACCTGCACATTGATCAGCTCGTCCTCGCCATGATAGACCTGGATGAGATGATGTTTGAAAAAATTATGGCTGATTTAATCCTCCGATACGGATTTGAAAGGGCCATTACGGAGATTGTTTATCCCTTTCTAGAAAAGATTGGTATCCTTTGGCTTACCCACAACATCACACCTGCCCAGGAGCATTTTATCTCAACCCTCATCAGGCAAAAAATTATAGTGGCCATTGACGCCTTGCCATTGGCACCACCTTCAGCTCCCGGTGTTCTGCTACACTTGCCGGAACAGGAGCTTCATGAACTGGGTTTACTATTCTATTGCTACATCGTTAAGAAAATGGGGTTCCGTACCTGGTATCTTGGACAAATGGTGCCCTATGATGACCTGATCTCCATTTGTAATGTACATCATCCCCAATTTCTCATTTGCTCTATTACCAGCTCACCGTCCTCTGATAATCTGCAGGCTTATCTCAATAAACTCTGTAAAGCACGATCGGCAAGCAGGATACTGATCTCCGGACAAATGGTAAGGAAAACCAACCTTCGGAAACCGTCCAATCTGCAGATTTTTTCCACTATAAGCGAATTAAAAGGGTTTTTGCTTAAAATCGATGTTTAATGTTAATGTAAAATAATTAAACATTATTTGACAAAATGTAGCGATAAGTATAAATATGTTTAATATTTTTGCATATCTATTAAACAATATGACTTCAATCGAATTTTCTTCGCACATCGCCAAGTTAAGACCGGTTTTACGGACGTTTACAAACCGATTTACTTCTAACCGGGAAGAATCGCAAGATCTGGTTCAGGACACCATTCTGAAGGCGCTGACTTACAAGAACAAATTCAGAGAAGACACCAATCTCAAAGGATGGTTATTCACCATCATGCGTAACACGTATATCAATAACTACAGGAAACTTCAAAGGGCACGCACCTCGCAGGACAGCACCAAAGATTTGTACTTTCTCAATGTGGAAGATGAATACACTTTTAATCGGCCCGCCGAAAGTATGGAGTTCAAAGAAGTGTGGAGAAACATGAACACAATTAAAGATGAGCTCCTCATTCCCTTTAAGATGTACACCACAGGTTATAAATACCATGAGATAGCAAGGCATTTGAAACTTCCCATCGGAACCGTAAAAAACCGGATTTTTCATGCCCGGAAGGAAATTCAAAAAAAATTGGTAGGTTATAACAGATAAGTTGATTTAACGCTCATGCCTGACATATCTGTGATCGGTTCGGGTTTTTCCGGACTGTCTGCTGCGGCTTGTCTTGGCCAGGCTGGACATCATGTA
>DAOMZK010000450.1:0-2617 GCA_035438035.1 Cyclobacteriaceae bacterium
ACTGTCCAACTGCATAAGGGGTTTATCAACGATATCAAATTTCTTCCTGACAACTCAGGATTCCTCTCAGTGGCCTCTGATCACACAGTTCGGTTCACCAATCATGTTACGGGGCAGGGAAAAATCCTGACCACTCTTCCCTATGATCTAAAATCAATTGATGTTAATGCAGACGGAAGTATGATGGCTGGAGTTTCCACTTCAGGACACCTTGTCTTGCTCAATTTGAAAGACAATTCTGTGAGGGTAGAGGACCTGACAACCGCAACAAATCCCGCACGTATTCTTTCCGTGGCATTCCATCCTACCAAATCTATATTGGCGTATGGAGCTGAGTTCCTCGATAAAAATGATTCAAAGTGGAAGGGCTCAGTTAAACTGATTGATTATGTCACGATGGACTCCTTAAAAGAGCTTCGGGGTCATAAAGCTGGGGTAACAGATGTTGAGTTCAGTCCGAATGGGGAATTGCTGGCCAGTGCGGGGCTGGATAAGAAATTGCAAATGTGGGTAGTAGACAATGTTGAGGATTTGCCAGTGGTTATGGACTTTAATAGCAGCAATATCTGGAGGCTTGCTTTTGCACATGGTTCGGATTATTTGCTGGCATCTTGCAATAACGGTGAGGTACGCGTTTGGCCTACTAACCCCAAAATGCTGGCCGAGCAGATTTGTCCCCTGCTTAAGCGCAATATGACCAAGGAAGAATGGTTAATCTATGTGGGCAATAAGATCGAGTATGAATCCACTTGTAAAAGTTTATTGATAAGTGACTTTTGATGAACAATTCTATACGTATTTTTTTAACTGGATTTTTTCTTTCTTCCTTCCTGGGATCAGTATACGCGCAAAGCAATGAGTGCAGTCAGACGCTCAGTCATGCCGAATCGGAATTTAATGCCGGGCATTTTTATGCTATTCCCTCCATCTTACAACCTTGTCTGGATGGAGGGCTTACGCGCGAGCAAAACATAAGAGCCTACCTGTTGTTGTGTCAGGCGTATCTGATCATTGATGACCCGATCGCCGCAGATGATAGCTATCTGAAGTTACTGCACATTGATCCGGAGTTTATTCCCAATGACAAGGATCATCCCATAGACATTGTTTATCTCAGCAAAAAATTTACAGCCACACCCATTTTTACCCCTCATTTCAGGCTGGGAATGAATACATCATTTTACCGGACCATTTATTCCCTGAGCACAGAGCCTTATGGTGTGTCAGCAGACAACACGTTAAGGTTGGGATTTCAGATAGGGGGAGGTATTGACTGGAATATCAATGACTTTTTGAGCCTGTGCAGTGAAATTGATTTCTCTACGCGTGGCTTTGACCGGTCACGTGAAGGCGTTTCAGGGGGAGACAAGCAATCTGTACTGGCCTCCCAAAACTGGATTGATATTCCACTGTATCTCAAGTATTCCTATTTCTTAAATAGTAATATCCGGTTGTTTGGATATGGCGGCATAGCAATTAACTATTTGATGTCTGCCAAAAATGAGTTTATCTATACCGATAATAAACCATCTGGCTCCCAGGTCGTCGCAACCGGCCCGAGTGAATCGGTAATTTATCAGCGTAACCAGTTTAACCGGTCATGGATTATTGGAGGCGGAGTTAAATACAAGTGGGGAAAAGATTTTCTCTATGCTGATTTGAGGTACATGGGAGGATTGAGCAATATGGCGGCTGAAGACCAATTGTACTATACCCAGCCCTCCACTATAGATAAAAATCAAATAGGAGACCCGGCAGCCTATTTATCCTCCAATGTGACCAAGTATCGTTATGTAAGCGATTTATTCAGAATGGACAATCTCTCATTGTCATTTGGATTTATTCATCCGATTTATGATCCCCGAAAAGTAAAGCGGGCAAAAACAAAAAGTGTGTCGCGCCAAATTGAACGGGAAGAAGGAGGGAAAAAGAAATGATTTCACGATTGAACATCATTCTCTTATTCATTGTGGTTGTGGCATGTGATGCTCCCAGTACAATGAAAGACCCCAATGACTCCTATTTCATAAAATTTTATGGCGGAGATGGCGAACAAACCGGAGATGATTTTGTCGAATTGCCTGATGGCAGCATGATTTTATTCGGTACGTCCAGGCCATCTGCTGCCGGATCAAAAAGCCAATGGTACCTTGTTAAGGTTGACGGGAAAGGAAATGTCATTCATTCGTGGGGAAAAAATGGAGAGCTGATTTTCGGCGGACCCAATGATGAAGAGGCCCGTGATATTGAACTGACTAATGACAATCGTATCGTACTGGTGGGTAACACCTATAAGAGTGCAACAGATCGTGATGTTAAGGTTATGACCCTGACACTCGACGGAGTTAAAATTGACAGCGCACAGGTTCCCATCTTTACCAGTGCGGGCGTTGATCCCTTCGGTGATGAAGATGCCGCATCAATAACCCAAACCACAGATGGGTTTATCATTGCCGGTTCAACAACGTATGTGACACTCGCAGGGAAAACAGCTAATCCCGGATACGCTGATACCCGTGATGGAATAAATATCCGGCTGAATAATAACCTGACTGCGTATACATTAAATGGCTGGCCACTGCAGCAAAGCTATGGTTACTTTTCTGATGATGTATCT
>DAOMZK010000451.1:0-2617 GCA_035438035.1 Cyclobacteriaceae bacterium
CCGGGTTCCTTTAAAATGGTGATCCGCAATGCTCTGCAGTACAGGCAGGAGATTTTTAACGAAACGGATGTCGCGAGTGGCGGTATAATATTTATAGATGGCAACAAAGAACCACAACGTCGCGTCGACTGAATTGTATTCAGGCTGCTCGCCGTGATCCGGAAAGCGGTTGGGTATCATTCCTTCACTTTCATTTTCCGCAAAGGCAAGAATGATTTTCCGGGCATCTTCAAATCGTTCAGTGGCAAGACATAAGCCCGGGAGGGCAATCATCGTGTCCCGGCCCCAATCAGAAAACCACGGATACCCCGCAATAATTGATTTTAAATCCGTACCCCGTTTTACAATGAACTGATCGGCTGCGAGGGTCAGGCGGTGCAGGGGTGAATCAGGCGGATATCTCCTCGTCAACACTTCCCTTCGTTTCTCTTCTTTGTACAACAGTTGTACCCCATCGCGCCCGCCGGGATCAGCAGTAGAAATTATGATACCCAGTTTCATCCCTTGCTCAAGGTCAATTTCAAATTTTCCATGATTGAAAAGATCTTCACGGAAACTCAGTCCGCGTTCAGCCTCTATTGCATATTCAAAATTATAGTACCACTGCTGAGTAGGGATGAAAGTTGATTTCGGAACGGAGATGAACAGTTCCGGACTACCCTGGTAATTCTTGGTTTGAAAAATGCTGTCATCAAAAAGATATCCGGTGTATAAAGAGTCGTTGGCTGAACAGATACCGTGATGATCGCGGGAAGAACAGAGGGGAAGGAGTTCGAGTCTGAACTTGGATGGAGCAGCGATCACTTCATACACAATGACCGTTGTGTTTTCACCGTGGAGGGCTGCAATGGTTTTTTTTATTCTGATACCGGCGACTTCATAGGTAAACTCAGGAAATAAGTTCCGTTGAAAATCTTTCAAAAATTGAAAACCGCGGGGATGAATGGCGCCTGGATATTGATTCGTGCCTAACTCAATACGCTGGTCAGCAGTAATCACGGTTTCATCCAATTTGGAAAGGATCACCGTTCTTTCGGTAGGCGGGTTTGTGGCGGCCACCAACAGCGCATGATACCGACGGGTATTCGCTCCGGAAATTGTCGAACTGGCATATCCTCCCAACCCATTGGTTTCAAGCCATTCGAGTGAGCGCAACTTTTCAAAATTGCTGGATGTCGTCTGATCGGAATCTACTCTCATCGTACCTGCGGTTTGCAACCCCATTCGGTTGCCGGATTCGGGCTATCGGTCTCGCCTGGGCTGAATTAATTTGGCCACAAGGCCAGTCCAGCCGGTTTGATGTGTTGCTCCAACGCCACGTCCGTTGTCGCCGTGAAAATACTCATAGAAGAGGAGATAATCTGAGAAATTGGGATCGGTCTGAAGTTTGTCATAGTTGCCAAATACAGGCCTGCGACCGTTTTTATCTTTTTTAAAAATGTTAACCAGCCTGGAGGAAAGGTCAGCAGCAATTTCATTGAGCGTTTTCATCATCCCAGAACCCGTGGGATGCTCAATCTTGAAATCATCACCGTAATAATGATAAAAACGCTGAAGCGATTCTATAAGAAGATAATTCACAGGAAACCAAATGGGGCCCCGCCAGTTGGAGTTTCCTCCGAAAAGAGCAGAATCTCCTTCACCGGGTGTATATTTTACCCTGAACTCACTTCCATTGGCATAAAAGCGGAAGGGGTGTTCGTCATAAACCTTTGATAATGCGCGTATGCCAAAATCAGAAAGGAACTCGGATTCGTCGAGCATGCGTTTAAGGATTTTCTTCATCCGATGACCACGCAGGAGTGACAACAGGTGTCGTTGATTTTTGCCTTTCACTCCCCAATGTGAAATTAATTTTGCCAGGTCCGGACGTTTTTGGAGAAAGACTTCCAGCCTTTTGGTAAATACAGGCATGGACTCCAGTAATTCAGCATCCAGTACTTCCACCGCGAAGAGCGGAATCAATCCCACCATGGATCTTACTTTCATGAATGTTCTCTTATCGTCAGGCGTATGGAGCACATCGTAGAAGAATTCATCTTCTTCATCCCACAAGTCAATCCCTTCATTGGCAATGGCACCGGCGATATAGAGGAAGTGTTCAAAGAATTTACTGGCGAGACTCTGGTAAGTTGGATTGTCTTTAGCCAGTTCGAGTGACATGCGCATCATGTTCAAGGTAAACATGGCCATCCAGCTCGTTCCGTCTGATTGTTCGATGTATCCGCCTGTGGGAAGTTGGGCGCTGCGGTCGAAAACGCCAATGTTATCCATGCCCAGGAATCCACCCTGGAAGATGTTGTTGTTATTTTGATCTTTCTTGTTTACCCACCAGGTGAAATTGAGCATGAGTTTATGAAAGACCTCCTCCAGGAATCTTCTGTCGCCGGTGCCCTGATGAAGTTTCTGATCTATTTTATACACACGCCAGGTGGCCCACCCATGAACGGGAGGATTGACGTCACCGAAGGCCCATTCATATGCAGGCAGTTGTCCATTGGGATGCATATACCATTCCTTGGTCAGTAGCAGCAGTTGGTGTTTGGCAAATTCCGGATCGACCATCGCAATGGGTATGGTATGAAAAGCGAGATCCCATGCGGCATACCAGGGATAC
>DAOMZK010000452.1:0-2616 GCA_035438035.1 Cyclobacteriaceae bacterium
GATTTTCTGCAATGGTTTTCCCTGTTACTGTCATGCAATCACCATGGAGATATCCTGTATCGAGGAGATATTTCATCACGATTGGCGTACCTCCGATTTTATGAAGGTCCTCCATCAGGTATTTTCCACTTGGCTTCAAATCAGCTAACAGGGGTGTTTTGTCCGAAATCCGTTGAAAATCTTCCTGCGTTATTTTTATGCCCACGCTTTTAGCCATCGCAATGTGATGCAAGACGGCATTGGTTGAACCGCCCAAAGCCATGACCATTGTCAATGCATTTTCAAATGCTTTCAATGTCATGATGTCGCGCGGCTTGATGTCCTTCTCCAGTAACAACCGGATCGCGCTGGCAGCTTGCTGACATTCTCCCGATTTTTCCTTGCTCACCGCAGGGTTGGAAGAACTGTAAGGAAGCGACATCCCCAGTGCCTCGATGGAAGAGGACATGGTGTTGGCGGTGTACATTCCTCCGCATGCACCGGCTCCCGGGCAGGCATTCTGAATGATTCCCTTGTAGTCTTCTTCCGAAAGCTTGTTGGCCATTTTTTCTCCAAGCGCTTCGAATGCAGACAATACATTCAATGATCTTCCTTTATAATGACCGCCCGCTATCGTACCACCATAAATCATGATCGCCGGACGGTTGAGTCTGCCCATCGCCATCACAGATGCCGGCATATTTTTATCACAACCCACTACCGCAATCAAACCATCATAATATTGTGCACCGCAAACTGTTTCAATAGAATCGGCAATCACTTCCCGGCTGACGAGCGAATAACGCATTCCTTCCGTCCCCATAGAGATCGCATCGCTGACACCAATGGAGTTGAAAATCAATCCAACCAAATCCTGATCCATCACGGCGCGTTTCACTTCACCGGCAAGTTCATTCAGGTGCATGTTGCATGGATTTCCATCAAAGCCCGTGCTTACTATACCCACCTGTGCTTTACTGAGATCAGGTTCTTTTAATCCTATGCCATACAACATTGCCTGCGCCCCTGGAAGCGTGGTGTCCTGTGTAAGCGTTTTGCTGTATTTATTGAGTTCCATTCAGTTCTTCAGTTGTTAAATTCGATTCATCAAACAATTACGTAACTGTAACTTTTGTCCAGTACAATACTTTGATACGCTTCCTGTATGACAGAACCGAACGTTTTCTTCCAGGGTTTATTCAATGCCTGTCCTTCGATGGATTCGATGGCGGTGATCTCGGCAGCGGTACCGCAAAAGAATGCTCCGTCTGCATCAAAAAGTTCTTCCGGCCTGAACAACCGTTGTTGCACCGGGATATCCAGCTCACGACAGATTTCAAGAACGGTTTGTCTTGTGATGCCGGGGAGAATATTCCCCAGAGGTGGAGTGAACAGCGTTCCATCTTTCTCAAAAAAGAAATTGGCTCCGGGCCCTTCAGCCACGAAGCCATTTATGTCGGTCATCAGTGCTTCATCAAATCCTCTTTCCTTCGCTTCTGTTGTGGCCATGATGGAGTTTACATAATGACCACACGCCTTCGCCTCCATGCGTATCGACTTCGGATTAGGTCGTTGGTAGGATGAGATACAAACACGGAGTGATGTATGACTGAAATATTTACCCCAATCCCAGGCAGCAATCATCAGGGTAACCTCTTTCGGAGCGATCAGTGACATATTCGGGCCTGAGAAAACCAGCGGACGCAGGTAAGCATTGGACAAATTATTTTTGTCCAGCAACTGATAGGATAGTTGCGTGAGTTCCTCCTCGCTATAATGCAAGGGAAGTGAAAGCAACTCACAACTTTTCTTCAGACGTTCATAGTGTTCATGCGATTTGAAAATCTTTGTACCGTTAATAGTTTGATATGCACGAATGCCTTCAAATACACCGTAGCCGTAATGAAGCGTCTGACCGAATAAGTCGATTTTAGCATCTTCTGCTTTTACAAATTTTCCATCAAGAAAGAGAACTGAATCTGAGTTGTAGTACATAGTCTTTTTGAAACAATCGTTAGTTTGTTACCACGTCAATAAAACAAAACCGCCCCGAGGTTGTCGGGGCGGTTGAAAAATCTGTCTTTGAATCAGTTCAATACCGCCCCGCAGTTTGCAGAATGAGAATGACCAAAATCAACACATTCACACGAATGTTTGACTGGAATCCTGTTCTTAAACTGTTTATCACTTTCACTTGATTGCTGATATACTACAAGAATGGAAAAAAATGGCTAGACATTCAATCCTTTTGGAAGAATAATTTCCAGGAAAAGGGTAACGAATGTTAGGTGGGAAGTAGATAGTTCAAGGTTCAAGGTTCAACGTTCAAGGTTCAAAGCTGGGATAACCTTAAACATTGAACCCTGAACTTTGAACATCAGATATTGGGTTGAGGAGTCGTCCTCAAATAGGGCTTAATCCGGGTATGTCCTTTCGGAAAGCGCGCAGGAATTTCTTCATCCTTAACTGCTGCGGTGATGATCACATCCTGGCCCTGCTTCCAATTGGCTGGTGTTGCTACGCTGTATTTGGCAGTCAATTGAAGGCTGTCGATAACGCGGAGAATTTCATCAAAGTTTCTTCCAGTGGCTGCAGGATAGGTAATAGTAAGCTTTACTTTTTTATCCGGGCCAATAA
>DAOMZK010000453.1:0-2613 GCA_035438035.1 Cyclobacteriaceae bacterium
AACACGCCGGCCATTTGTCCAGTCGCCAAATTGACGTAGCTGGGTTTCATCGCAAAGGGTAATACTGAAACCCGAAGGCGAACCTTTGATACCTGCTTCGTTAAATACAAGCAGTACTTCGGATAGTGCTTCTTCTATTTGGCCAGCATTATCTACTGTTTCTCTTAGACAATTTTGGCATATTTGTCTGCCATCACGATATTGAGTACTTTCTCCTGAAATATCTGGGAGTAAAAAGACGCTACAAGAATCGCAAGTTTGTGGCTCGCTTTTAAAATGCTTTGCACAGACTATATTGTGCCAGAGATCAGTATAGTATGGTCCATCTACCAGGCATTTACAAATAGCACAAACAGGATGGAAGTGCTCCAAATAGCAGTGCTTATGGTACCAACGGCCCTGCTGAAGAATATGCGGACCTTCAATCCGTTGACGGCATAGCGTGCAGACCGGCAAAACGTGCATTCCATCCTCGTGGAGTCCGTTTTCAGTAGAAATATTAAAAACAGTCTTATTCACAAGTGCTAACGCAGTTAATAACTTGTTCCAATTATCAAGAATAAAATTATGGTCGCAAAGATACCCCATGCTGCCGCAACAAATGCAGATTTAGATTTTTTGGGAGAATTGGAGGCCAGGGACAATCCAATTATAAGACCAACAATTGGAAATAAAAAACAAAGAACGACCACTATTTCATTCAGATTAGCTTCTTCCGGAGCAGCTGGTGGCAGGGGCGTAAACACTGGCTTCGAGGGTGGAGTCTCCGCACTTTTTTTATCTTTTTCCCATTCTATCTCGAACTTCTTTTTCGCCGTACCTGATGATGCAGAAGGTAGTGGAAGAGACGGTGGAGCCACTGCCTTTGACGATTTCTTTTTGACTGGCGGGGCCGGAGCGGGCTCTTCCTTGAGAGAAGCGATAGGATTGTTGCAAATTTCACATACAGTCGTTTCAGCACCGTTAATGTGTTCGCAACGAAGACATGTCCATTCTTTCATTTGTCAGATTTTTTTAGCAGGGTGCCTTTCAGAAGCCCGGTAGCTATGGGTGCAGGCTCTTCAGATACTGGTGGTTCATATGTTAGTGGGCTTATTTCGGAGGAAGATGCTTTTTTAGCAAATGCGATTATCAGTTTACTTTTATCCGGATTCTTGAGTACTTCGAAGACGGTTGTTATGTCTGGTCTTGCCAAAGGTTCGGCGAGCAACATTCGATCGATGAGGTCGAGCACAGCAGTAGGGACAAATGCCGCAGCATCGCGTTTAATTTTCAGCGCCCCTCCCTTGTTTGCAATTTCGTGAGCAGTATTTTCTTTGGATACTGACAATGGAAATCCCCCCGTAAGATATTGACAAAAAATCAGACCAAGTGAAAAGATATCAGCCTGGCCACTAAGATGTGTTTTGCTCTCCAAACTCTCCTCTTTTATGTATCGGGTCACTTCCGGGGCAAAATAAACCAAGTCACCTTGAATTGTTTCTGCTGAAGGGGGCTCACCATTGAAGTAACTACCGTCGAAATCAATTAGTTTTGCTGTATAATATCCACTTACCGTCTCTTTGATAAGAATATTATCAGGTTTAAGGTCGGCATGGACAATACTGCATTCATGCAGAGTTTTAAGGCTAAATGCTACGGTTCGAAGGATAATTTCTTTTTTGTCATAAGGTAATTTGGCGATTCGGGCGACATCCATGGTGGATACATCCACTTTCTCGGTAATTTTGTAATACCTGCTTCCCGAGCGAAAGAAGTCGACGGGACTGATCAGGTTGCCGCTTTTCCGGTCTTTTAAAAGACTAAGTATCTTGCGCTGAACAGCCTCAAATTCGCGGCACTGCCGCTCTTTTTTCTCAATGACTCTTGGGCCTCCTACCCCACCCTCCGGATAAACCGGACTGAGGAAGCACTTAATAAAGTAATCTTTCCCATCCTTGCGGGCGAAGCTCCACACACAGTTGCCCACAGGTGTTATTTCCCTGATTACTTTATAACCATTGATGACATCGCCCTTGTTTTTCATGCCTTTTCTTACGGATAATAATTTGCCTTATACTTTTCCCAGACCTCTGCCTTGACAGCACTCAGTTTGTCAGTGGCTGCATGATCTATACGATCAATATCTGTATGTAAAGCACTCAAACGCTGGCGATATTGGTTTTGCAAAGTGTCGAAATCCTTTTCAAAAGAATATAGGACAAAGGTCACATCGTCGGCAGCGTATTTTTCGAGTATACGAGCCAGATTTGTTTTCCAGTCGTCTATCGAACGCGCCTCTGCGAGCGTTTTCAGAATGTAGTATTCAAAATGCATTGGTGTAGGCAGATAGCCGAAAGCGCCATCCGTAGCACAGATCACCATCGCCGATTTGATGTTTGATATTGGGCGGAAGTTAACAGTGAAGTCGTTATCGAGACTGATGCAGTTGGATAGAGGCGAGTCGTCCCGAAGATTGACTAAGGCATCACCTGTACTAATAAGATCGTCTTTAGTGAGTTGCATTAGGCCACGAGATGGGGTTAAGGCATAACATCTTGAGTCGCCCGCCCAATAGGCAGCGGCCTTAACAGTAGATGCGTTTTCAATGTCAAAATGTAACACAGCCATTGT
>DAOMZK010000454.1:0-2613 GCA_035438035.1 Cyclobacteriaceae bacterium
AAAATATTTTCAACGAGCTATCCATGTGCTGCTGATGGTGGATGTTTTGGTATGGGGTGTTTGTGATTTTACTGTGATTTGGCAGTTTGATTTTGCTGCGGGGGTCACGAAAGAATGCGCACGGTGTAATTTCGTGAATTGAGTCTAATCAATAACGAGTTCTCTTTTCGTGTTTTGCTCTGTGTATTTTTTCCATGACCTCCGTGGCAACAATTTAGTTACTTGATTTCTCAGTTCTTAGATCCTCCACGAGTTCCAAAACCGCATTTCGAATCAACTCAGGATTGGTCCAGGGTACGAAATGCCCCATGTCATCCACAAGAACAAGCTTAACTTTAGCTTGAGAAATCATCTTTGCCGCGAAGTCCGCATTTTCCCAAGGCACCAGACTGTCTTTTTTACCCTGGATGACAATTGTTTTTGCTTTGACCTTTGTCCAAAGCGGCAGCAATTTTTCCAACTCGGGTTTCAGTTTATAGATTTCATCGTTGGAAGCGCGCAAGGATCTTGGGAGTAACCACCTTAGGAAAGGCGTGGATAGCGGTGCCCTGTACCATTCATGTGGTTCGAGGTTGGGATCAATACTGGGCGCCACCATTACGAGACCATCAACGAGATCGGGATAATCCATGGCCAGTCGAGCGATCAGGGGCCCTCCCAGTGAGTGCCCAACCAGTATGATGGGCCTTTGATTTCGATGTTCCATCAGGATGGGAACGAGCAAGGCAGCCTGCTTCTCTAGTGAAGGTTCAGCTCTTCCAAAATTAGAATTACCGAATCCAGGCCGGTCTACTGAAATAAGTTGTGCATGTTTCAGCAGCACACTATCCGCCATAAAATCAATAAATGCGCTGAGTGATCCGGGTGACCCGTGTACAAATACAATGAGGGGCAGGTTCGCTTCTCCAGCGGTGAGGTAATTAATTACACGATTACCCATGCCGTAGCGACTGAGTGTTCCCTTCGTTTTCTTCCCCGCGAAAAATTCATCTATTTCTGACTGGCTCATTCTGAACTGCATACAGCTGTCCAGAAAAATCATAATGGCGGAGAAAAACAAGAGCGGAAGAATCAGTTTCCGCCATTTCTTCCAGCCGACTGACATCAGAAGTTTAGTATATTCTTGTATTGCGCAGGGTTGTTCAGCACCTCAATGGATTTCTTGATATCAGCGTCTTTGCGCAGAGACACTTCAGATTGTCCGCGCTCGAGGTAGTAGCGGGAAACAATATCTTCCTCCAAAAGCAGTCGGATCTGATCCTGGAAAAGTGTAAAGTCATTTTTCCTGCTTTCAGCCAAACGGGCTTGTATTTGGTCGATCTGCGGTTTGAGGTCCTCGTAGAAACGTTCTTTTTTTGATTTTTCCATCAACTGGTTAAGCTGATTTTCTATGGGTGAACGATAGGTAAATTCCCTGGTCTTCATCCAGGAAACAAATTCCTGGTAATCAGCATCTGTGAGATTGAATGTATGGGCATCTGCGATTGTCGGATGCTTGGAAGCAAAAATTGTTGCGTAGTCAAAAATGAATCCTTTGCTGTATAGCGCCTGGGTTATCGTTGATGCTTCTTCTGAACTGACGATCAAGTCGGGATCAATGCCACCTCCGTCAAACACAGTACGTCCACGTGAAGTCTTGAATGACTTTTTAATGGAGTCGGGAATTGATCCTACGCTTCCGTCTTCACGCCGGTGAGTATAGTCCAGTACCTGGATACAACGGCCGGAAGGGGTGTAGTACTTGGCGGTGGTGACTTTTAACTGCGATTTGCCAACAAGCGGACGACTAAGCTGCACCAGTCCCTTGCCATAGGACTTCTCCCCGATGACCACGGCACGGTCATAGTCCTGTAAAGTCCCGGCTACGATTTCAGATGCTGAAGCACTGCCCCTGTTGATGAGTACCACCACGGGGATTTCAAGATCAAGGGGTGCGTTCAGTGTTTCGTAGTTGATATTGTTGTCAGCAATTTTTCCGCGCGTCATGACGACTTGTTTTCCTTTGGGAATAAAGATGTTGCAGATATTCACCGCTTCGAAAAGCAGTCCGCCCGGATTGCCGCGTAAATCGAGAATGATGGATTTAGCGCCTTTGTCCTTCAAATTCGCAACAGCATTTTTTACTTCTTTGCCTGCGTCGGGTGTGAAGTCGGTTAATTGAACATACCCAACATTGGGAGACACCATCCCAAAATAGGGAACGTTACTGATCTTTATTTTCTCGCGCTTGAATTCCAGTTTGATGAGATCCTTGACTCCATAACGCTTCACGGTAAGTGTCACCGGTGTTCCAACTTGTCCGCGCATCAGTTGATTGGCTTGTTCGATGGTGGGTTTGGAGAGTTCAGACTCATTCATCTTCACAACTTCATCTCCGATTTTAAGTCCGCCTTTCATTGCGGGATAGCCTTCATACATCATGGTGACGATGGTGCGCTTTCCGATTTCCCTTGTCACGGCTCCAATTCCACCGTACTGACCGGTATTAATAATCATGTAATCTTCGACTTCGTCTTCCGGGATGTAATTGGTGTAGGGATCGAGCGAATTCAGCATGGCGTCGATACCGTTGCGGATAAGAATGTTGGGATTAATTTCGTCAACATAATTGGC
>DAOMZK010000455.1:0-2588 GCA_035438035.1 Cyclobacteriaceae bacterium
AAAACAGATATCTCGGTGACGATGGCTTCTTTAAGTGCAAGATTCTTTGCCATCTCCTGGTGCATGGCAATTACATTGGCATCACGCCTCGCATAAATCGCATCAGAGGCGGCCTTGAACCGGTCCCATAGACCATCTTTCAATTCACGCGCGACAGGCCCGATATGTTTGTATTCCTCGTGAAGCTCATTGAGTTCACGGATAGCTTCATTAATTTTTTCCACCGATGCAAGCTTCTCCATCCGTTGACAGAGTTCCAGCTTGGCTTCCAGGTTTTTTCTCCTATCCAGCTCCTTTAGTTCGAAATAAATATTCCTGTTGTCGTAAAAACGATCCACCAGTACATGATAGCTGGCCCAGAGTGGCTGCACATGGGCGACCGGCACGGCACCGGTTAACTTCCACAATTGTTGTATCTCCTTAAATTTTTCGAAACTATGCTTGCTGTCTTCTCCTTCAACCAGTTTACGCAATTCTTCCAGTAAAGAATTCTTCCTCGATAAATTCTCATTCTTTTGGCTGTCGAGCAATCTGAAGTGTTCAGCCTTCTTGTCTTTGAGGGATTTAAAATGCTGTTCAAAAGAAGTCTCCAGTGTACCCAGCCGGTAGTCAAAATCATCAGGTGATCCTCCCTCTTCGATAAAGCGTTTTAATGCCTCCGACTTTTCCCTATCAAGAATCTCATCAAAGTTGGATCGAATCTCTTTGAGTACAGAATCATTCCTTTTGAAATCTGCCTGGTTGGCCAGTTCCCTGACCAGGTCTACAAGCTGCTGCTTGGTCAAGCTGGAATAATCAGGCTGAAGAGCTGTATCTCCATGATCTAACTCCTCCCCGACGGTTGGCACCTGTACATCGGCAATAGTCTTCAACCCCACATCACCTTCCTTCTCTTCCATTATTCTCGGATTAGATACTAATTGTTAATTTTTGAACCGTAAAAGTATATAATTCGTATTCAAATTTACCACCTAATACATTTTGAAGGATTAAATTCATCGGCAGAAACGAACTAATAATCAATTTAATCTGGGATCCTTGGGATAATTGGAGTACACTGAATAACGACCGCCCATAATGGTCAGGGTCTTCTTCCACATTTCATCGGGAGCCGTGTCAAAAATTAATTCTTCACTGGCATGGTCGCTTACTATCCAGGAGTCCTGCTTCAATTCCTCATCCAGCTGTCCGGCCGTCCATCCACTATATCCGAGGAAAAATTTAACGTCTTTATGAGCCATTTGTTTCATATCCAGGAGGAAAAGTAATTTTTCAAAATTGCCACCCCAGAAAATGCCGCTGGTAATTTCAATTGAGTCATCGAGACCAGGAAACCTATGAATGTAATGCAAAGTGTCCTGCTGCACCGGACCCCCCACCAATGCAGGAGCATCATATCCTTTAATATCGTCCATCACCTCACTCACTTTCGCCAATGAGGGCTTATTCAGTACGAATCCAAAAGACCCTTCCTCGTTATTCTCACACAACAGAATAATCGTTCTGTCAAAATTGGGGTCCGGCAGGAAAGGCTCCGAGATAAGAAGCTTTCCTTTTTCAGGTTTCAGTTTATTTCTGTATTTAAAAAACTCCATGCCGCAATAGACTGATTTAACAAACAGGAATCTTTCCAAATGAAAGAATAAAAATTAATACCTGCCACGAATAGGCTTGAAAATAAGTCACCATCTTTGCGGTAAATGGAATAAAATTCGATGGCCGCATTGACCGACTTAAGAAAAGAATACGCCAAAGCAAAGTTGGATGCCCAAAACGTATCAGAAAACCCGATTGTGCAGTTCGAGAAGTGGTTTTCCGAGGCGCAGGCCGCTGGCATACCCGAACCCAATGCCATGAATCTCGCAACCGTTTCCGGAAATGGCTTGCCTTCTTCCCGCATCGTATTGCTCAAAGGAGTCGAGGAGGGAAAGTTTATTTTCTATTCCAATTATCAAAGCCAAAAAGGAAAAGAACTCGACGAAAACCCGGTTTGTGCATTGAATTTCTTCTGGCCCGAACTTGAGCGTCAGGTGAGAATTAACGGCACAGCAACACGTATTTCCGAGGATCGCTCAACACAGTATTTTCAAAGTCGTCCGAGAGACAGTCAGGTCGGTGCATGGGCATCTCCACAAAGCGTGGCTATCCGTGATCGCAGTATTATTGAAGAGCGTGTCAAAGAAATCGAAAAGCGATTCGCTGGTCTCGCAGTGCTGCCCAAGCCAAAACAGTGGGGAGGATATGCTGTAGACCCTCATGAAATAGAATTCTGGCAGGGCCGTCCAAGCCGGTTGCACGACCGGCTGAGCTACACCAAAGTTGATAATGTCTGGACGATCACCAGGCTGGCCCCCTGATCAAAAAATATCGTCGAGGGATTTTACGCCCACCCACCGGCGAGAAGTGAATCCTTCTCCGTACTTCACACCGATTGCATGACCCATTTCAATGGCTCTTGATTCCACCATTTTCAGGAAAGCAGGATTTGCATCGACAAGCTGGTGGTCGAGCTGCTGGACCGCGTCAACGAGCTGCACGAGAACGGCGCCGAGGACGTGACCGGCGTGCGCAGCGGCTTCTACGACATG
>DAOMZK010000456.1:0-2588 GCA_035438035.1 Cyclobacteriaceae bacterium
AATCCGGAATTATAATAATTCAAAAAACAACTCATGTCATCGAACTTATAAATTTTACCCTTGTCTGTCACTATTTCCGCACCAAATTTATTGTCCATCAATGTCATCTTGCAGGTATGACAGGTGTCCTTCCCATACTGCAAAGGTTCAGGTTCGGTGGAACAGGCTGCCATGAAAAGAAAAAGAACTACAAAAATTACTCTCATGCTAACGGTTTTTTTTCCACTCATACATCAGCAAAAGAAAGAGCAAAACACCCCCGGCAATAAATATCCATCCTCCAATATCAGGACCGGAAAAAGCAGTGAAATTCAACAATTGCTTGGTGCCGATCAAAGGAGGCTGATAGCTCATCCCTTCAATCTTGATGGGCGCTTCCGAATTCAGGTTGTGCCCATAGTCATATCCCCAAAGATAAAAATCAACCAAGGCGCCAACGCCTGCAGCTATGATAGAAGAAAAGAAAAGTATGAGGCCCCATTTTCTGTTTATCAATGCAGCCAGCAAACCAATTGCAATAATGATCCCGACAATATAGATCATGTATCCAAACTCCGGGAACATACTCACTTCAATGGTCTTCATTCCAATATAATGGTTCAGCGCACTGATGGTCTTTACTTCTCCGGATAAATTGTCTATCCAGATTTTCATTGTCAACCCTTCGGGATATTGCGGTGCCCACATGAGAATCTGCCACAAGGGCACGAAATAAGCACTGACCAATGCAAGTGCCGTCACTGCTGTTAATATTCTGGTTATGGGTTTGAGTTTTTTCATTTTGTAGCGGGAATAAAGGCGCTCCTTTTCAGGGGAGCGCCCTACTCAACCTGTAAACTATGAAACCACCTTACTTCGTTGAGCCTTTTTCATCCGCGATAACCCCTGTCGAAAACTTAAGCGGAACATTGCTACCGGCAGGAGAAACCCTGGCATAGCCCTGCATTTCCTGGTGGAGCGCAGAACAAAAGTCTGTACAGTAGAAAGGCGATACGCCAACTTCATCCGGTACCCATTTCAGGGTTTGTGTTTCGCCCGGCATAATCAGTATCTCAGCATTCGCCGCACCCTTAACGGCAAAGCCATGGGGCACATCCCAATCCTGCTCAAGATTGGTTACATGGAAATATACCACGTCCCCGAGTTTAATGCCTTCTATATTGTCAGGCACGAGGTGAGAACGAATCGCCGTCATCGACACGTGTACTTCATTTCCTTTTCTCACTACAGTCGCCATCTTTTCTCCTTTGGCCGCATACGGATGCCCGTTTTCTTCAATCTTAAAAATTTTTACAGAATTGGGCATAACTAGCGACGCCGGGATCGCTTCAGCATAATGCGGTTCGCCTGTCGTTGGAAAATCGAGAAGCAATTGCATCTTGTCACCTGAAATATCATAGAGTTGAGCGGATTGTGTCAACTCCGGACCGGTGGGCAGATAACGATCCTTGGTGATTTTGTTGTAAGCGATGACATATTTTCCGTGCGGTTTCTTTGTCGGGCCACCCGGTACACTCAGGTGTCCTATTGAATAGTAGGTGGGCACGCGGTCCAACACTTCAAGCGTTTTAACATTCCATTTTACGATTTCAGAAGAGACGAAGAATGATGTGTACGCATTTCCTTTTTCATCAAATTCAGTGTGAAGCGGTCCCAATCCCGGTTTCTTAACCTCACCATGAAGAGCTGCCTCATATTTTATCACCGGGATACCGGCAAATTCCCCTTCAAATGCTTTGTCTGCTATGGCCTGTTGAATCTTCGAGAAAGAGAAAACAGGTATCAAGGCAGCCAGTTTACCGGAGGCTACAATATACTCGCCTGAAGGATCTGTATCACATCCGTGTGGTGATTTAGGGCAGGGAATAAAGTAGATAATATCTTTCAGCACAGTGGGATCCAATTGAAGAACTTCTGTCATCATCTCTGAAGTTGCGGTATGGGTTTCCTCATTCAGTAAATTGTGGGCATACTTTGCTTTCACTTTATTTCCTTTTCCCTGCGCGATATACTCCTCAGCCTTCTTCCAGTTCACTGCCATGATAAAGTCTTTATCTTTTTGAGTGGCATTCACTTCCAGCAGCGTATAGGCTTGTTCCGTGTTGTAGCATGAAAAGAAAAACCAACCATGTGAGGGACCTTTTCCCGCACGGGATAAATCAAAATTGACGCCAGGTGTCTTTATCTGGAAACCAATGTTCATCTGACCGGATTGAGGGTCGACCTTGATGAAACTGATGGTGCCTTTGAAGTTCTCCTTATACGTGCTGATCGGCACATCACGGTTATCGCCTACCGGAACACTAAAGCGGGTTCCTGCAACGATATATTCGCTGTTCTCCGTAATAAAGGGGGATGAGTGATTGCCTCCACTGTTGGGCAATTCGAGAATCTCTTCAGTCTTGAACGACTTCAAACTCACCCGTGCGACCCGTGGGGTGTTGTTGGCATTTGCAAATGCCCACCGTCCATCATGTTCACCGTTCGTTTGAGAAAGTGCAATATGATGCAGGTCATCCCAGGGCACATAACCATGTGAGGTGTTCAGCATGGGTTTGGTCTCCTCACTGTACCCGTATCCGTTTTCC
>DAOMZK010000457.1:0-2582 GCA_035438035.1 Cyclobacteriaceae bacterium
CATTGACTGCAACAATGTCGGCCAGCTTACCTGCTTCAATCGATCCGATTTTTTCACCCATACCGAGAATGCTGGCATTGACTTGCATGGCGGCAAGCAACGCTTCAATGGCCGGCATCCCGCCTTCCACCATGTAGCCAAACTCCCGAGCATTTTCTCCATGCGGAAATACACCGGCATCTGTTCCAAAAGCAATCTTTACTCCACGCTTGTATGACTTACCAAAATTCTCCTGAATTTTTGATCCTATCTCGATGGCCTTGGGAACGACAAGCGGGTGATAGTAACCCGGAATCTTCGCATACTCTGCTGCCGACCGGCCGGCAATAATTGTCGGAACATGATAAGTACCCTTCTGCTTCATGAGGTCCATCACCTCTTCTGACATCAGCGTTCCATGTTCAATGGTGGTGATGCCGGCCAGCACGGCACGCTTCATGCCTTCGGCTCCATGTGCATGTGCTGCAGTATGAAATCCGTAATCTTTCGCCGCCTGAACAATAGCATTCACTTCTTCCTGGGTGAACTGCGGACCCGATCCATCCTTGGCGACGCTTAGCACTCCACCTGTTGCCGTGATTTTAATGAAGTCAGCACCGTCTTTATATCGTTGACGAACCGCTTTGTACGCATCTTCAGGACCGTTAATGACGCCTTCTTTCGGACCGGGATCACCCATGAGATCCTTGCGGTTGCCGTTGGTAGGATCACCATGACCGCCGGTTGTAGCCACACCCTTGCCAGCAGCAAAAATTCTCGGTCCTACAATGACTCCGCTATTGACTGCGTTTCGTAATGAAATATTGACACCGCTTCCACCGCAATCGCGCACAGTCGTAAAGCCGGCCATCAGTGTCTTCTTTGCATACACCGTCGACTGGAATGCGACATCCGCTTCATTCAGTGTAAATCTTTTTACGAGATTGTCTTTGCTGGTCTCCTGTTCAAGGTGGACATGCATGTCGATGAGTCCAGGCATGACCGTTTTTTTACTGAGGTCTACGACCTTGTCATCTTTGCCAGGTTTTGTAAATCCCTTTTCAAGACCTGTTATTTTATTGCCTTCCACCACAATGGTCATTTGCGAAAGGAGCTCTTTGTTTTTGCCGTCGATCAGCGTGCCACAGTGGATGAGCACGCGTTGGGCCTTGCCCGTAAAGCCGGCCAGGCAAATCATGGTGAGAATCAGAATTTTCTTCATGGAAATTGAGTTATTGTTAATCCGGATTATCTATACAAGAAGATAGGCATCCGTTTTTTTACGGAGGTCTTCCAATTGAGATGAAGTCATTTCGGTTGATACGCGATCCAACAGCTCAAAAAGCACCTGTTCGCGGTAGCCCAGTTTATTAATGATCCTGGCACAATACAGGAGTTCTTCGCGGTAGAGTTTTGCATCAATCTTCACCAGTTGCATGAGCAACAGGATATACTCAAATTTCTGATCCATTGTCAGATCACTGAAAACAATCATGGGATGGGTAGTGGTGAAAAGCGGCAGTATCTCAGGAACCAACATGTGATTGGCTACACCTATGTTAAGAATAAACTGTTTCTCGGCTTCTGTTACCTCACCATCTACAGCAGCCAGGTTCACCAAATGTTTAATTTTATCAATAGATTCCATCAGGTTCGAATTAGGGTAGTAAAATTCTAAAAATTCCGGTCTGTAAAAAATTAAAGTTCCTGTTTTACCTTACGTCGATGAATTTTCTGGCCCACCTGTACCTCTCCGGCGATCACCCCGACATCAAGGTCGGAAATTTTATTGGTGATTTCGTCAAAGGAAGGAATTTGGGCGATACTTATGGAGTTGGCATTGCACTGGGCGTGGAGATGCACCGGGGAATTGATGTCTTTACCGATCGCCACCCTGTGATGAAGATGAGTAAAGACAGGCTCCGACTGAAGTATAGGCACTATTCCGGCGTCATTACGGATATTTTTTATGATCACTTCCTTGCAACGAACTGGAAATCATATTCGAATATGCCCTTGGAAACTTACGCCGCCAATGCCTATCAGTTGATCATCGACAGGGAGGCACTTATGCCAGAGCGCGTAAAACAAATGCTTCCTTACATGATGCGGGGCAACTGGCTGGTCAATTATGGAAAGATAGAAGGCATAAGTCAAGCGCTGGCAGGCATGACGCGCCGTGCCACATTCGATTCAAAAATGGATGAGTCGATCGAGGATCTTAAAAATTACTACGATGAATTCAAGAAAGAATTTGATGTGTTCTTCCCTGAACTGAAAAATTGGGCGGATGAATGGCTATTAAAAAATCTTCCGGCTTGAGAATTAATGCAGGGTGGGAGTATGAGGATTAATAACCACCGATAACAAAGCATTATTTGCGACGGATTTTCACGGAATGAATTTAAAATGCTTTTGCATCTGATAAAAACCACGGATGGCAGCAAAGCCCCACCTACCGGGGCATCTGTGGCCATTTCCTCTCTTCCATCCTAAAATACTTGTATTATCTGTGTCAATCCGTGAAATCCATGGCAAAAATAAATTACTCAGGAGCCGTTGAACAACATGCGCAACTAAGCATTCGCATAAAAGCAAATCTC
>DAOMZK010000458.1:0-2566 GCA_035438035.1 Cyclobacteriaceae bacterium
ATTGATTTCAGCGAATCCATGAAAGACATCCAGCGTAACTGGATCGGAAAAAGTACAGGTGCTAAAGTTGACTTCGCAGTAAAAAGTGAATCTTCTTCAACGCATACCCTTACCGTATTTACTACACGACCGGATACCCTATTCGGTGTTGACTTCATGGTAGTGGCACCCGAACATGAGCTGGTAAAAGATTTTACCAGCGAGGCACAGAAGGCCGGGGTGGATGAATATTTGAAATATGTGCAGAGCCGCTCGGAAGTGGAGCGGATGGCCGAAGTGAAGAAAATAACAGGTTGTTTTACCGGTGCTTTTGCAGTCAATCCCTTTAATAAAAGAGAAATTCCCATTTGGATCAGTGAGTATGTATTGGCGGGCTATGGTACCGGTGCCATTATGGGCGTACCCTGTGGTGACGAGCGCGATCATAAGTTTGCCAAACATTTCAAACTTCCCATCACGAATATCATTGGTTCGCATTACAATGGCGATGAAGCCAATCCGACCAAAGATGCCATCCTGGAAAATTCAGATTTCCTTAACGGGATTGTCATGCACAAGGCCATTGATGTTGTGATTGAAAAACTGGAAGCACTCGGAATTGGCCAGCGGCAGGTTAACTATAAAATGCGTGATGCGGGCTGGAGCCGTCAGCGGTATTGGGGTGAACCCTTCCCTGTGACTTTCAAAGATGACATGCCCTATGCATTGGAAGAAAGTAAATTACCACTGGAGTTACCGCAACTCAACAACTTCAAGTCAGCTGGTAATGGGGAAGGTCCGCTTGCGAATGTTTCGGGTTGGAAAGAAAGCGGCAGGGATACCAATACCATGCCCACGCATGCCGGTGCAGCGTGGTATTTTTTACGATACATGGATCCTCACAACGAGAAAGAATTCGCCAGCAAGAAAAATCTCGACTACTGGGGACAGGTTGATGTGTACATCGGCGGTTCGGAGCATGCGGTTGCACACTTGTTATATTCACGCCTTTGGGTAAAAATTCTCCACGATCTGGGTTATCTGAATTTCGATGAACCGTTTAAGAAGTTGATCAACCAGGGTAAGATTACGGGAGATTCAAGATTTGTGTACCGCGTGAGAGGAACCAATCAATTTGTATCAGCAGGATTGATAAAAAATTATGAAACAGATGCGCTTCACGTTGATGTGAGCATTGTGGATGGCTTTGATCTTAATATAGATGCATTCAAAAAGTGGAGACCCGATTTCTCAAATGCCACCTTCATACTTGAAGACGGTAAGTACATTTGTGGTTCAGCTATCGAGAAAATGTCCAAATCCAAGTATAATGTTGTTAATCCTGATGACATTATAGAACGGTATGGTGCGGATACCTTACGGCTCTATGAAATGTTCCTCGGGCCCCTGGAGCAATCCAAGCCCTGGAATATGAATGGCATCGATGGCGTTTACAAATTTCTTAGGAGATTCTGGAATCTGATCCATGATTCTTTCGGGAATCTGCATATTTCAGATGCCGCTCCAACAAAAGAGGAACTTAAAGTCCTGAACAAGACCATCAAAAAAGTCGAACAGGATATTGAGAATTATTCATTCAACACGTCGGTTAGTGAGTTCATGATCTGTACCAACGAGCTTACCTCACTGAAATGCAATAAACGTTCGGTCATTGAACCACTGGTTATCGCGCTCGCTCCCTTTGCCCCTCACCTGGCAGAAGAACTCTGGGAAAAACTGGGGCATTCCGATACGGTATTGAATGCCACTTTCCCGAAATATGATGAGCAGTACCTCAAAGAGAACTCGTTCGAATATCCCATCTCCATTAATGGTAAAGTACGCACCATGATGAACTTCGCCCTTGACATGCCAAAAGAAGACATCGAAAAACTGGTGATGGCTTCAGAAACTGTGCAGAAGTGGACAGAGGGGAAAGCGCCTAAGAAAGTCATTATTGTTCAGGGAAAGATTGTCAACGTGGTGCTTTAGCTCTCTCGCCATTATCGCAAACAAATAAGTTAATTATTGAAATCAAATCAGTTGAGGAAATTGTACCAGTTCATTGTAAACAACTGCTCACCTATCTCAGATTAAGCGATCTTCGTTTGGGACTTTTTATTAATTTCAATTCAGCTTTGATAAAAGATGGAATTCGACGAGTTGTGAATAACCTCTAAATAGAAAGGCAAAAGTTTATCGTTGCTCTTCTCATTTTTAGTAATTCCAATTTGCATTTCCTTTGCTCTCTCGCGCCCATGCGAGAGCTTGTATTCGATTCTTTGTGCGAACTCCCCTTTTTCTTACCTTACCTGACTTTTTAAAAAACGGCCCTTATGCCCTATTCCAGGATTACCGGTCTCGGACACCACGTTCCAGAGACGGTCATTACCAATCAATATCTCTCCACGGTCATGGACACCACCAATGAGTGGATCATTGAAAGGACCGGCATCAATGAGCGAAGGTGGATGGATCCAACAAAGGATACTGTCGCCAATATGGCAGCCAAAGCCACCCGCATGGCCCTGCAGCGCGCCAAGCTCACAGAAAAAGATATTGAGTTCATCGTCTTCGCTACCATCAC
>DAOMZK010000459.1:0-2561 GCA_035438035.1 Cyclobacteriaceae bacterium
AGGTGATCGAGTTCACCATCCATGATCATGTTGAAGCCTTTGATCGTGTCTTTGATGTCTACCAATGCGCCTTTCAATCCTGTAAAGGCTTCTGCAACGTGGAAAGGTTGTGAGAGGAAGCGTTGTACACGACGTGCGCGGTAGACCACTTGCTTGTCCTCATCACTAAGTTCGTCCATACCAAGGATGGCGATAATATCCTGCAACTCTTTGTAGCGCTGCAAGATCATTTTCACGCGCTGTGCACAATTATAATGTTCTTCGCCCACTACATCTGCACGAAGAATACGCGAAGTAGAATCCAACGGATCCACCGCAGGGTAAATTCCCAACTCGGCAATTTTACGACTCAATACAGTTGTAGCGTCAAGGTGTGAGAATGTCGTAGCGGGCGCGGGGTCGGTAAGGTCATCCGCAGGAACATAAACAGCCTGTACAGATGTGATCGAACCATTTTTGGTAGAAGTAATACGCTCCTGCATGGCACCCATTTCAGAAGCCAGCGTAGGTTGATACCCAACAGCAGAAGGCATGCGTCCCAAAAGGGCGGATACTTCAGATCCAGCCTGTGTAAAACGGAAAATATTGTCAATGAAAAACAGGATGTCCCGTCCTTTACCGGTGCCGTCACCGTCCCTGAAATATTCTGCAAGCGTCAATCCCGATAAAGCCACACGGGCACGTGCGCCGGGGGGCTCGTTCATCTGACCGAAAACAAAAGTTGCTTTTGATTCTTTCAGTTTGGCCATGTCGACCTTTGAAAGGTCCCAACCTCCGGCATGAATGGATTTTCTGAATTCATCACCATAGTCAACGATACCGGCTTCAATCATTTCACGGAGAAGGTCATTTCCTTCACGAGTACGTTCACCCACTCCTGCAAATACAGAGAGACCGGAATAGGCTTTGGCGATATTGTTAATCAATTCCTGGATCAATACGGTTTTACCTACACCGGCTCCACCGAACAAACCAATCTTTCCACCCTTGGCATAAGGCTCAATAAGGTCAATAACTTTAATTCCAGTATACAGAACTTCTGTTGAAGTGGTAAGGTCTTCATATGGTGGAGCAGGGCGGTGAATAGGAAGGCTCTTGTCACCTTTGGGCTGCTTGATTCCATCAATAGCTTGTCCTACTACATTGAATAACCGGCCTTTGATATCATCGCCAATAGGCATTTGAATAGGGGAGCCAGTATCTGTTACTTTCAATCCGCGAACCAGTCCTTCGGTTCCGTCCATGGCTACCGTACGCACGCGGTCTTCGCCAAGATGCTGCTGGCATTCCAGCACCACTTCGGTGCCGTCAGCTTTCGTTACCACTAGTGAATCAAGAATATTGGGAAGTTTAGTTCCGGGTTCGTCAAAAGCCACATCCACGACGGGGCCAATGACCTGGGTTATTTTGCCAAAGTTTGCCATTTAAATAGCGGTATTAGGAGGTTAGAAATCCGGCCACAAAAGTAAGTTTCAGTGTCGGTACTGCCAAACACTGCAACTCAAAAAACACTGCTATTTTGATGTATTTTAAAGGATTTTCGGAGATTGGTTCATGCGCTGTGCAATTCAATGCGAAAGGTAGTTCCCTGGTTCTCCCCGGATTGCTTGACAAAAATCTTTCCTTCGTGATAAAGTTCTATGATCCGCTTGGCCAGCGCAAGCCCCAGCCCCCAGCCGCGCTTCTTGGTGGTAAAGCCCGGTCTGAATACATTGGGAATGATGGACTTGGACATACCCTTTCCTGTATCAGAAATGTCAATGAATACTTTCTGATCGCTACCCCTTAAAATTTTAATGGCAATGGTACCGGTGCTACCCATGGCATCGACAGCATTTTTACAAAGATTCTCAATGACCCATTCAAAGAGCGGTGCATGAACCTTGGCTTGAATCGTTTCGGAGAGCGTATACACTTCTATATTGATTTTTGAAGATACACGAGGCTGAAGATAACTGACTACGTTATTAATGAGCTGGTAAACATTTTCCACTTTCAGTGCGGGCGTTGACCCAATGCTGGAAAAACGCTCCGTTACCACCCGCAATTTGCGGATATCTTTGTCAAGCTCTTCCACAATTCCCTTTCCCTTGAATTGGGGATCGTCGCGCAGCACTTCAATCCACGCCATGAGCGAAGAGAGGGGAGTACCTAACTGGTGGGCCGTTTCTTTTGCCAGTCCAACCCACACGCGATTTTGTTCTGCTGTTCTGGAATAGTTGAAGGCGAGGTAAGAAATAAATCCGAAAATAGCGATGACTGAAAGTTGTATGTACGGATAGGCGATCAATTGCTTGAGCAGAAATGAATTTTTGTAGTACACATACTGTTTGCCAAAAACTTCTGCTGTGTTGGGGTCTTTCAGCAAAATGGGAATGGGCGGATAGGTCCTTTTCATTTCGAGAAGCTGAATCTGCAGTTCCTTTTCCTTTTTTGCCGGTGACCAAAGTGAATCAATATCCACATTGTTGTAGTTGACCACCCCCCCTTTCTCATCTGCCAGGATCGTAGGTATGGAATTGTTTTTATAAATGATCTCCTCTGTAATGAAAAGTATATTG
>DAOMZK010000460.1:0-2561 GCA_035438035.1 Cyclobacteriaceae bacterium
GTGGAGGAAAAAGTGCATCAGGTGGAGTCGGTGTTTCAAAAACTCGATGAAGAGATTGCGCAATTCCAGGCGCAAACCACATTGCACTGCAAGTCAGGCTGTGGCAAATGCTGCTTCAAGCCGGACATTGAAGCCACGGTTCTTGAATTTCTGCCTTTTGCCTTGCACCTCTACCAGAATAGCCAGGCGGAGGAATGGTATGAGAAACTGAAATTATCGACGCCGGAGATTTGCCTCATTCTCAATCCCACACAAAGTGGCGCCGGGCTTTGTTCTGACTATCCATACCGCGGACTGATTTGCCGGCTGTTTGGATATTCAGCCCGTACCAATAAGCATGGCGAACGGGAATTGGTTACCTGTAAGGTTATCAAGGAAGAGCAGGGGGCAGCTTACCAGGAAGCGGGAAGGAAAATTCGTGAAGGTGCTCATGTGCCCGTGATGAGCGATTACTACATGCAACTACACGGAATTGATTTTGAGCTGACGAAAGATTTTTATCCCATCAACGAGGCTATTCGGAGAGCCCTGGAGACCGTCATGCACTATTATGCGTACCGGTAATTACTTTTTTACAGGTGATTCAACAATCGTGTAGATTGTCTTGATGAAAATGGCAGGAAGCGCAGATACTTTGTTTTTCTGGGGAGTTTCGGATGGCTGTGGAGGGATGACTTTCCGGTTCATGGCGACCGCCGAAATCGCGATTGCAATGGCGACCGCAATTCCCGCCAGCAACAACCAAATACGACTCGAAATCTTATCCATAATCTGCTTCCATTATTCAAACCTGGGGCCACTTCAGAAAAGCTTCAATTTGATGTGATTTTAAAGTTTTGCGCTGTTTTCTTGTTCATTCCTGAACAGTTTGCATCGTTTTTTCGTACAGGATTACCGTGAGTTCGGGAAATGGTTACTTGGTAATCCCATGATTTATTAAGAATCAAAAGTCCTTTTCTCACTACATTTGTTGCAGATTGAATGTCATACTTACAGCATCATGCGTAAATATTTAATCATAGGAATTTTGGGATGCGCCTCCATGGGATGGGCACAGAAAAGTCATGAAGGACCAGTAAAGTGGATGTCCTTTGCGGAGGCGGTGGAGAAGTCCAAAACAGTGAAGAAAAAAATATTCATCGATGTGTATACCGATTGGTGTGGCTGGTGCAAGGTGATGGACAAAAGCACTTTCAGTGAAGAGAACGTGGCGAAAATCCTGAATGAGGATTTCTACCCCGTAAAATTTGATGCGGAGCAGAAGGAAGATGTTGTGTTTAACAATACTACATTCAAATTTATGCCTTACGGGAACGGAGGTACACACCAGCTGGCTGCTGCATTGTTGAACAACCAACTCTCTTATCCAACTGTCGTTTTTTTGGATGAGGAATTCAGAATGATTCAACCCCTGGCCGGCTATCAAAAGGCCCCGGAATTTCATAAAATCATCCAGTATATCGGTGAAGACCACTACAAGAAGATGAAGTGGGCCGACTACCAGGGAGTCTATAAATCGCCATATCCACAGACAGCGGTTAATCAGGGTGGATCTAATTAGTTCGAGGTTCAAAATAGTTCAGGGTTTAGGGTTCAGGGTTGGGCAAAGCCTTGAACCTTAAACTACCCTGAACCTCATAAAAAAACCCTCTCTCGAGGGTCTGATATTTTTTATCCGGGGACGGTCAGTGCGGTTCGTGTTCCTGCTTGGGTCCTTTGGTAACTTTCCTGTGGTCGACAAATGCGAGTGCATTGACAAAGCCAAATAAGATGGCGACGATGATAAAGAACTCATTGGCACCGCTTCCTACAACTTGTTCAAACATATGTCAGGGCTTTAATTACGCTTTCAAAGGTAACAGATCAATCGAATTTGCAAAAATTTACCGTGTGAAAAAGCACCCTGGGACTCAAATACTGAGCTCTTCTTTGTTTTTTTTCAGGACATCAATGATGAAAGCAATGTGGGCCGATAGTTCTACTCCAAATAATTCGACCCCCTTGTACACCTCATCCCGGTCCACTTTGGCAGCAGGGCCTTTGTCTTTCAGTTTTTTAATCACCGATTTAATCTCCAGTGTGGCAATTCCTTCCGGCCTTACCTGGGCGCAGGCCACGATGAATCCCGTCAATTCATCGCAGGCGAGCAGGGCCTTATCCAGGGTTGTTTCATACGAAACGCCCCACTTCGTATAATGAGCTGAAATGGCGTGAGCGATTTTCTCTTCACCCATGTCGCGTAGTTTGTCCACAATCACTTGCGGATGCTTTTCAGGAAAGGGTTCATAATCGGCATCGTGCAGCAAGCCTGCAATGGCCCATTCGTCCTGGTTATCTCCCAGTTTTTCCGCATAGGCTTCCATGACCAGTTCGATGGTGCGCATATGCCTGAGCAGGCTGGCACCCTGGGTCATCGATCCCAAAATCTGCCGGGCTTCTGTTCTGCTGATCATGCTGGTTACTTGTTGATGCTCCTGATTTTCCTCTTGCTCATGACCAGGGATGTGATTGCAATAATCGTGGTGATCAGGAGTACGACGGCGGTGATGACAAATTGAATG
>DAOMZK010000461.1:0-2552 GCA_035438035.1 Cyclobacteriaceae bacterium
ATTACCGTACTGCTTGTGTTAACCGCCCTTTGAAGTGTTGTGCCTTCGATGTTTTCAAATTTAGGTTCCCCGTCATACTTGACGGTACAAGTTGCTGTTTTGCGGTCCACTTTGGCTGTTTGCGGAATCTGTGCATCCATGATGGCATCACGGCTGGCCTTTGTACCAGGCACACTGGATAATACGTTGTCTTTCTCTGATCCCTCGGGAATTTTTGCGAAGTCTTGCGGGAGCTTATCTGCAGGATTAAATGTCCACGGTCCTTCAAGCACGTCGGCGGTATACCAACGGCCGGAAATCAAAACATAATATTTCTGATCGGTGATACTTTTGAAAATATCATTGTCTGAATTGGACATGTACAGGAGTGAGGTTCCCTGTATGTTGGCATATTGGGCTTCTCCTTTCGATTGGATGAGTTCTGCAGGAGTGGTGCTGATCAAAATGACAGGAGCTGTATTTGGTTTTTCAGCTTTGCTTTCTTTTTGTTGTTTCTTCAGTTCCTTATCTAATCCACTGATTGACTTGGGCAATTGGGAAACTGGCGCATAATCTTTTCCAACGGTGGCGGATACATACCAGAAGTTGCCATCGAATAAATAAAATTTATGATCCTCAGGATTCTCTACAATGAGGAAGGCAGTATTGATTACCCGCTTCATTTTTAGTTTATCATCCTGCTGAAGTTTCGGTTCGCCATCAATAATCACCAGTAATGTTGGTGCAGATTTATATACAATGGGAGGTGGATCATTTTTGAAACTGTCATTATTCGCCCGATTCTCCTGCTCGAGCGTAGCTGCGATTTCATCCAGGGATGCCGTTATTTCCCATTTTGGAATCTCACTTTCCAGTAAGGCGATCAACTTGTTGATTTTATATTCATCCGTGACACCGGGCAGTTTTACCTGTGTTACCGTCAGGCTTTCAAGTTTGGCGGTTTGAGCATCGCGGTCCGTAGCAAGGAATGCGGTGTACCAGAAAACGCCGAAGACCTGTTCACTGCCGGCCATTTCTTTGGCAGAGAACGCAGCGCGACCGATAAGCTTATCGCCCTGCATGGTTTCTGGCTGAGGCTGATAGATGGTGATAACCGCTCCGGATGCGGTTTTGATTTCCTTCGGCCAATTGGCAGCTTTAGCCGTTACCAAAGAGACAGCAAAAATCAGGAATAGGAGAATGTGGTTTTTCATACGGTATGGAACTTCAAACCTAATGATTTGTACATTAGGTAACGATGGTCAGATCAATTTTAGTCTTACTTTTTATTTTTCAGTTCAGCAAGAATGGCCCAGGGGATGGATTTATCCTGAGCATCGCTATTTCGCTTGTATGTTTTTCATTTTGATAAACGATCAGCGAGTAAAGCATAACACTGACTGGCAATCTCCTGTTCTTCATTGGTTGGGACAACGAGAATTTTTACACCGGCACCGGTCGGGTTGATTTCATATATTCCCTTTCCTCCGGTTTCGTTCTTTTTTTCGTCTATTGTGAGTCCGAGGTGATTCAGATTTTCTAACGTAAGCGACCGTGTGAGCGGATCATTTTCCCCCACGCCGGCAGTGAACACCAACGCATCAATTCCATTCAGCACAGCTATGAACGCTCCAATGTATTTTTTGATGTGATAGGCATACATGTGATACGCCAGCACCGCTTCTGCATTTCCCTTCTTGTACTGATCTTTCACATCGCGCATGTCGCTGAAGCCCGTCAATCCGAGCATTCCGCTTTTTTTATTGAGCAAAGTGTTTACCGATTCCAATGAATGACCCAGCTCGTTAACCAAATGAAAGATTACAGACTGATCGATGTCGCCGGTGCGCGTGCCCATGATCAATCCGTTCATCGGCCCGAATCCCATGCTCGTATCCACACATACACCGTTTTTCACCGCCGCCATGCTGCATCCGTTGCCAAGATGAACGGTGATCTTTTTAGCCTCAGGCTTTTGCAGATATTGTGCCGCTTTTGCGGAAACGTATTTGTGACTGGTGCCATGAAATCCATAAGCCCTGATCTGATGTTTCGTATATAAATCATTCGGAATGGCAATCCGGTAGGCTACCGGCGGCATGGTTTGATGGAATGCGGTGTCAAACACAGCCACTTGCTTCGCAGCTGTGAAGATTTTTTCGGCCACTTCTATCCCCAGGTAGTTGGGAGGGTTATGAAGAGGAGCGAGGGGAAAGAGTTTTTTGATTTCATCTTTTACTTCGGATGTAATGATCATGGTTTGGGAAAAACTTTCGCCACCATGCACAACCCTGTGGCCGACGACATCAATTTCTTCAGGATTCTGTATTACGCCAATTTCCCTGTCCACCAAAAGTTTGGCTGCTTCAGCAAGACCGGTAGCATGATCCTTGATGGGTATAGAAAGATTCTTGATTTCTTCTTTTCCTGTCTTGAATGATTTGTGCCGGATAGACGATCCCTCCAGGCCAATCCTGTCAATAAGCCCGGAACAAATCACATCGGCTCCCGGCATGTGAATGAGCTGGTACTTGATTGAACTGCTACCCGAGTTGATGACGAATACATTCATA
>DAOMZK010000462.1:0-2544 GCA_035438035.1 Cyclobacteriaceae bacterium
CCGGCTACCGGAATTGTTAAAAAGTAGTCATAGTACGTCGGCATCATTCCTTCAAGTGGCTTCATCTGGTAGACTAATTTGTTCCCATTCTGAATCGCCTGTGCACTCTGTCCATTCATCATTTCACCATAGGAAAGAAAATCAATGTTGTGCGGGTAATATCCGAGTCGGTAAAGTCCCTGATCTGTTGACATCGCAAGAAATTCCTCATCTGCCTTCACCGCTTGAATATTTGAATTGTTGGATTTATCGTACTCCCCTACGCGAACATAAATATGAGAGGGCATATGAACGAGGTGACCTGCTGCCGGCATAGCGGTTTCGAGGAATGAGGCACTCTGCATTGCATCCGCGGGAGAATTTGAAGCTTCTACCAAATGAATATAGAAATGATGAGCACCAGGATGTCTCGGATTTTTTTGAATGGCAGATTCCAAAGCAACGCGGGCATCCTGGGTCATTGCTTTTGGAGAGCCGTCGTTGTTCCAGTAATTCCATGGAATGCTGGTCATGATCGCGTCCGCATAAAGCGACAATGCATCAACATCGTTTGGATACTTTTGACTCAGCGCCTTCATGGCGATCCTGTAGGTGGAATTAAGTGAATCCCGAACGTTATATGCTTTGCCGTTATAACGTGTTGACATGGCTTGAATGAAATCCACTTCGCGTGGCGTAATATTCCTAGTCAACTTCCTGGCATTGCCAATAGCTGTAAATGCCATGGCTTCCCGATCCTTGGGATTCCAATCATTGATGTTGGGACCTAAGGCTAGTGCCTGACCCCAGTAGGCCATGGCACAGTTGGGTTCGAGCCGCGCCGCTTCAACAAATGACCGGAGTGCTTCGATGTGGTTGAATCCATAAATCAAGCGAAGACCCTGGTCAAAGAACTTCTGTGTCAACGGATTTTGGGCCGTTATGCTGAAATGCAAGTCACCAAGTCCATCATGCAATTGAATGGGCAAATAGGCCGTGTCCAGTTTCGTCATGGAAAAAGAACTGCACAGAGTAATCTGAGGATTGAGATAAATCTTTTTAGATGCCTTACTTTTAATATCCAGGGAAGAGAAAAATCCGATGACCATTACCGATGCAGTCAAAAGGAATAAAAATTTTTTCATGGCTCGTAGTTGTCAAGTGTTACAAATCAAACGCCTCCACCTACCCTGACAAAGGTTAATAAATGAAACTCATTTTTACAAGTTGATTACCACCGCTTTGAGGTGTCACCAATTATTGTAAGCTGGATGCCACTGGCAATTTCTTGGGGTGTTTAAGTTTCAACCTAAACACCTAAGGACTTAAACACTTCAGTTTGTTTTAGCCATCATCTTCAATAGAACCTTATGTGAAGCCTTGTTCCCAATTAAAAATGGTGTTACATCCTCGCTTGTCACAGTATTCAGTTTATGAAACCACAGGAAAGCCAGAACTGCATTGATTTTAGGGAAAAAGCGGAAATCAAATAATTCTACCATTGAAGTTTTAAGGCTTATTCGTATTTTAAGGGTTGATAATTCACCCTGTCATCTTCACCCCATGACATTGAATATCCCCTAACCTTAACAGCACCGCTGGGCACTCACTTTATAAGCTATGTTGAACCAATGGGTCCGGTATTGTATTCTGTCGACCACTGCGATCTTCATATCTTCTATATGTAGTGCGCAGATTCCAGGACTTCAGTGGGCCAGGGCATTCAATGGCACTACACCCAGTACGAGCTACCCCACAGCCGTTGCCACAGACCCTTCAGGCAATGTGTTTACCATAGGCACTTTTCAACTTACGTTCGACTTTGATCCGGGTCCCGGAGTTTTCCTGTTAACAGCCGCGTCCGGGTCTGATATTTTTATTTCTAAGTTGGACGCCGCCGGTGATTTCGTCTGGGCAGTGAAAATTGACGCCACTCAGGCAAATTCTATTACTGTTGACGGCGCTGGAAACCCTTACATCACCGGAGCATACGCCGGTACTGTTGATTTCGATCCGGGTGCCGGAACAACCAACCTGACGGGCGGAGGTGCATTTGCACTAAAGCTTAATGCGAATGGGACGTTCAATTGGGCAAAGAGAATTGGAAATGGCCAGGGCAATTCCATGGCAATAGATGCATCGAACAATCTGATTATCGCCGGTGACTTCACAGGCAGTTCCGATTTTGATCCCGGAGCCGGAATCACGACACTCACTTCTGCCGGCGGAAGTGATATTTTCGTTTCAAAATTCTTGTTGGATGGCACGTTTGTTTGGGCGAAGAGTATGGGGGGATTATCCACTGATCTTGCGAATGGGGTGGACACTGACGCCTCGGGCAATGTATACACTACGGGGGGCTTTAGCAGCGCTGCTGCGGATTTTGATCCCGGCGCTCCAATCAATACCCTGACTTCAGCAGGCAGTGATGACATCTATGTTTCCAAGCTGGATGCTGCCGGTAACTATGTGTCGGCGGTGCGGATTGGGTTTACCGGATCAGAAAGAGCAAACTCATTGACCATCGACGGAGCAGGCAATGTGCTGCTTACCGGACAATTTACA
>DAOMZK010000463.1:0-2534 GCA_035438035.1 Cyclobacteriaceae bacterium
GTTACTTTTTTTTTGAAGGGTTCCCACACATGGACACGGATTGAATGCGCAGATTGGCGAAGATCAATCCAATTCAATAGGGTCCCATTCGATGGAGGAATCACTTCCCAAATACTTCAATCAAAACCTCTTTTCCATCCACAATATCAATAACATAATCGCTTTTATCAGAAGGATGCTTGCGGGAAAAGACACGCTGGTTGGTGATACTCGGTGACAGGTCCCGCTTGCGAAGAAATTCTCCCCAGGCCTTGATATCTTCATCGGATAGGGTGTGGTCTCTTTGCTTTGCCATCATATTGATCATAAATGGATCACGTGAATTGCTCGTCCACCGGGTGGCATCTTGCCTTACTTCTACTTTATACTTTCCCGCAATAGGTCCTTGTTTTTTGGGTATCGTAAACCGACCCAACTCTCCGGTCCCAGTATTGTTTATATACACCACAACAGGAGGTGCATTCTCATTTTCAACTGGCGTAAAAATAACCATGCCCTTCAATAACGGTGAGCCATCCAGTTTAACTACGCCTGAAAGTGAAACTTGTGGTTTGTCTGTTAGAAAGCCATTTACTGTCATCCAATGAAGCAAAAGTTTAGGCCACTCTCCTAAGGTTGGATCACCGAGGGCAAAACCCGATCCATGGATTCCGTTCTGAAAGAAATGGGATTCAACGGCAGCGCCCACCTTAAACATTCTGCCGTACATCTCTAGCATCCCACGAAGCACGCCCCCGTCTTCCTCCGTTCCATACATGAACGTCGGCGGCATGTGGGCAATTGTGGCTGAGTCTGTATTCGCAGGGAACTGAAAGGATCCATAACCCAGGATGAGAAAGTCCGGTTTGGCTGAAAACTTGTCGAGGGGATCGGTAGCTCCGGATTGTCCAACAATTGCATTCAGGGACATATCACCAATGAGGTTAGCACCTGCTGAAAAGCCAATGGAGCCTATTCGATTGGTGGAAATTGTATAGTCAGCAGCATGGGCCCGAATGTATTGCATGCCTCTCTGACCATCTTTTACCCAGTCATTTCGACCATACAATGGCCTTAATCTATACCTTAATACGAATGCTGTAATTCCATGATCCTTAAGCCATTGTGCAACTAATATTCCTTCATGATCGACGGCCCGAATGGTAAATCCACCACCTGGTACAACCAACACGGCTGCGCCATTTCTCTTCGCGGGATCGGGAATGAAGGGAATCAATGCTGGCATATCTTCATCGGAAACCCCTGAAGCACCGGGTGCACCCGAAGGCCATAACAGAATGGGGTCTGCAAGCTTCTGTGAAGAAGCGGTTGAAGACAGCACCATGAAAAAGATGATTAATTGGGTTGGTTTCATATGCAATCTATTTAACGGGAGAGGCCAGGAAGGGCAATTGTTTTTTTGTTTTAAGATTAGTGAAAGTACCGGAAAGTTTAGTGCCATCCCAAGTGGTTTCAATATCGGAAATGGGTTGACCGGATGCAGCATCGAGTTCGTGGAATACGATCTGATTACCATTCATTATTCCTTTTAAATTGAGTGGTGTCCCAACCTTATCATAAACAATCAAGCCTCCGACGGAACCGGAGGCTTGTCCAGGAAGCAGCGTAAAGCTGATAGGATACTTTCCATCTATCAATCCGCGCAAAAGAATTTGCAATGGCCCGGTGGCCACTTTGTTTACATAACAAGAGTATCCGTAATTCGTGAGCATGGGCAAAAGCTGGCCAAAAGAAAATTCGTGAGGCTCTGCAGTCCGATCTGACTGCTCACTGGATCCATCCAGGCAGGCTCCACCCCATACCCGAATGCCACCTTCAGTTATCAACATGCGATTGATGGTCACCTCCATTGTGTTTTCAGCTTCAGCCAGGCAAGTTTTATAGTCATCGGCGAAGTATGGATCTTTCAGATTCTCCTTTATGGACTCCTTCCAAATTTTGTAATAAGCTTTTCTCAACCTGGCCTGACCTTCGCTCCCCAATAACTGGTTGAGATCAATTGGTTTGCCGGTACGCGAGTCATAATTGTAATTGTGATGGGTGACGTGGTACCCCGCACCTGAGTGAGCGCCAGTGATCACCAGGGCAATTACCCGTTCATTATTGGCACCCATGTCATAGTTGAATTCATCTTCCCAGTCGACAGATGCAAAAGGATTCACAGCATTGGAATTGACTTTGCCCACGATGTCAGTTTGAATGACCGTGTTTATTTTTTTTGCGATATCAGGACGAGCAACGGATTGGAAGACAGGAAAGACGTAAGTACTGTCGCTGTTATACACATTTTTAATACTGAAGTATTGCGCCTGCAGGCCATAATTCGACGCCAGTACAATGAGCAACAAAAGGAGTTTCATGGCTGGATTATGTTAAATTTATTTTAAACAATGGGTCGATGGTCATCCAGGGAATGCAGGGAAAGAAGACCATGGGAATGGTTAGGCCGGGGAACAATTCAGGAGAAGGTGTGGATAGAGGTAGGGTGATGGACAACGGTATTACGATGCAGGCAAATGAACCGATACTGTATA
>DAOMZK010000464.1:0-2532 GCA_035438035.1 Cyclobacteriaceae bacterium
TGATGATAGAACCAAAGAGAACCGACAACCTGCCCCGTTTATCCCCCAGGATTCCCCATAAAATTCCTCCTATCAGCATGCCTCCCATTTGCCAGTTGAGCAGATAGGCTCCCAAATCGAGTAGCTCTTTATCATCTGTGTAGCCGAGTGCAATTAAACTGGGACGCCTCACTATTCCAAATAACAGCAAATCATAGATGTCAACAAAGTAACCAAGTGCTGCGATGATCACCGCCATGTTCAGCACATTGGTGGAGAGTGTTTTTTTGTGGGTCATATTTTGGGCGCGGATAAATATACTATTACCGCATTAACATAGAAAGCGCCGGTTGGAATTTGTATGCAGCCGCACTACTGGCCGAGTGTGAACCGGATGGTTATACCGCCATCGGTATAACGAATGGGGTAAGAGTTGGAAATTTTTGGAATGGTGTACCGCTTGTCGAAGAAGACACGAATGCTGAGCCGGTTATTGACCACGTAATCAAATGTGGGAGAGAATGAAAGGGTTTCAATTCCCGCTGTGGCCTGTGCAGGAGTAGCCTGGTTAAGTTTCTGACTTAAGGTAATGTTATCGCCATAAGAAACACTCATCAGGAAGGTGATGTCGTTCTTCAACCGTTTCTTTTTACCGTTTACTTTAAATGGAATGGGTGCGTTGCGGAATTTATAACCCAGACCTGCCGTCACTTCCTGGCTCCTCGATTCCGTTAACTGGTAATCAAGAAAACTGAAAGAAAGGTTTCTGCTTCGCTTGTATTCAAATTTTGTGGTGAGCGAATTTTTCCAGGTCATGTCAATACCAATCAGTGGCGAAAACTGCTCTGTGATGGAAACAGCCGGAATATCGTAGTAGGAAATAAAGTTTCCGGAAAGCGAATCAATTTTTGACGGGAATGAAATTTCATTTCCTGTTCCTCCTACAAAGTCTAATGAAGAGGAGAACGAAGCGATGGATAAAGTAGAATTGTAGCCATGACTGATGTTTACCGAGCTCCAGATCTTTTTTGCCCAGGCAATTTTGGTAAGGCCATTATAAGTTACTCGCCAGTTGGGTAAGGGAAATTTATCGAGGGGTAAACCCAGGTCACTGGTTCCCGGATCTTTTCCACCATAAGCGGCAAGGAAAGCAGGGATCAATACATCTGTTGAAAAAGGGCCATAACCTTTCTGATAAGTTGGTAATGAATCACTAAAGATTCCATCGGAGTTAGGGTTAACATCTCCTAAACGGGTCGATATCGTTTCCCTGTACTTTGCAAACTCCTTGAACGTCTCCGAAAAGTCATTCGGCTTTAACGGAATAAAACTGGTCTTGATCGGAATATAGGAAGTGGTGAATGTCCCGAATTCCATCCTGCTCAAATGTTCGAAGTCAGAGGAAGAAGTAGGCCGTTTAAAATATTCAGAAATATTATCCGTATTGGTCCGGCTGAAATTGAGATCGATCAGCAAATCTTTAAAGGGTTCCAGCGTAGCCCTCATGCTGGCGTTGCGGTTCGAGTTCTGCACAAACATGTAATTGAGGGTAGTGTCAGATGAAATCCACCCTTCGTGTGCCTTGCTGTTGAGCCAGCTGGAATCAGGCTGGTAACCAAAAATAAATCCCCAGCCCGGCGCACTCTGGTTGAAGTCTTGTCCAACAAATTTCGGTTTGAACAAGTATCCTGGCAACACCGTATTGTGGTTCTCGGTATAATTCAACGAAACCCTTTTCAACATCATTGGAATACGGATCAGGTAGGCCTCCATTCCAATGGGCTTGACTTTATTGGTGGTGGATGATTTTTTGGGATCAACTGCCTTTTCCTCACCGTCTTCTCCTTCTTCAGTATTGTTCTTTTTACCTGGCGTTTTCTTCCTGGCAGGAATAGCTGCATTGGTATCGTATCGTTTCAGGAATTTCGATTTATTATAAAGATTCCGGAAATTCAATTCGCCATTAAACGCAAGGTTCTGGGTATTGGAAATGGTATTGCCCAGTGTACTCGGCATGATGCGGTTGGTTGCACTGTCAAGCACCAATGGTGCAGTAATCCAGGTATAGTTGGTGCCGTAACGGGCAGTCAGTTGCGTCCAGTCGAGGAGCGGTATCTTATTCAGTGGAACGGTATAATTGACATTAGCGGTGTGGCCATAATTCGTGGTGCGGCCAAACTGTTTGATGTTGTTCCACACGGAATCCTTTTTCTCCTGTGTGTCAATTAATCCCTGTGGCTCGTCGATACGCGTATTGGCGATGGCATTAAAATCGACGTTCAAGCCTTTCGAAATATCCAGTTTCAAACCTTCCAACCTGTCCCAGGTAAAGTATTTGTTGTAAGTTGGAATAATGATCTCATCCTGTGAAATAGGTCGCAGCAATGTTTCATTGAACTGGCGGTTCATGGCTGTGCGGAACGTGAGATTGGTGGGAAGGAAATTCAGGTTAAAGTCACGAATGATCTTCAGGTATTTATTTTTGGATGGGATCAGCTTTTCGAATGGTGTGATGTACCTTGACTTACCAGGAAAAGCATATCCAAGTTCGCC
>DAOMZK010000465.1:0-2528 GCA_035438035.1 Cyclobacteriaceae bacterium
ATCCGTGCGATATTCTGTATACACTGCCACCGAGAAAAACTCCATCATCTGCATTGTATCCGAACACCGGGAAAAATCCGTTGAAATTATATTCAAAGCTTTTGGTGGAATAGGTATTGTAAAAAGTATCCACAGAGGTCTTGTCCTTTGCTTCATTTCCAAGACTCAGATAATTTCCTTCTTTGGTATCGTACACCTTTGTACATTTTCCAAAGCCTCCTACTTTCGACTGGTCAACAATGCTGTCGCGGCCATGGCCACCAACTACACGAAGCAATGCATTGCTCCCTGAGTTTCCGTTTACATCGAAAACATCGTTATCCCCCAGGCCGTACAAAATCAATTCATCTGTTTCCCTGCCCAGGAAAGTCCGGTGATAATACATCCGTCCCTTTTCGCCATTCTTCCATTGATAAACGGACACTTCGGTTTGCCCTGGTTTCATTCTCTTTACTTCAAAATAATCCTGCTTATTGGTGCCAACAACAGTAACATGTTTTGCAAGGAATGAATAATATTTGTCTGCGATTATTGGCAGGTTGTCCCGGCGCTCCTTCAGTGTTTTAATTATCTCAGGTCCTGTGAGCTTATAGACTGTATCAGGCCATATCCTGAAAGCCTTTTCAATATCCTCATCAGACACCATTTGTTTAATGCTGTCTGCTGCATGCTTCCAGTCATCACGGGTCATGCGGGTCATGAAGTTGTGATCGAAATAACGGGCGCCATAACTGAACCATTTCGTGCTGAGCGGCATCGGCTTATAGCGCTGCATTTTTCGTGTTGACATCACATTCAGGCTTGCATAGGAAGGAATGATGCCGTCAAAATTGAAAAATGCCTGGTCCCTGTCCCGGGGAATGGGACGGTACATCTTTAATCCCCCTGCAAAATTAAATTGTGCCCAGCGCCACTGATCTTCATGGCGGTCCCAGTCGCCAATCATGATATCGAATAACCGTGAGCGCAAAACAAAATATTCATCCACGTAGTTGTCGCTGCTCCTTTGCATGTAAGTATAAAGGTCAAAGGTGCCCACCACTTTTTTAAATCCGTTCAACCCTTCCTCCACACCGGCGTTGCTCAGTTCACGCTCTTCAAATAAAACCACCTGGTGCTTAAACAACTCTCTGAATTCTCCCATGCGGGGATCATCGGGCACATACAAGACCTGGGGGTTGGAATGATAAATACCTGCAGGCTTTGCGAGCTCCGCAGCCACCAGAAAGCCATAAGGATGTGATGCAGAGATCTGATCCTGTATCGCATCTGTCACAATCGTATTCCTGAAAGTACTGGCTACTGTCTTCGATGGGTCTTTATCAATCGTCCGGATAACATACTGGTTGCTGTCTCCTCCCATCAGCCGCAGGGAGAGTGTCTGATAACCACCTCCACGTTTCAACGGGCTTAATCCACCCTTCATATGATGCAGGTCAAGGTATTTCATGGTAATGGGTGCAGCCCACACCTGGCGGTAATGACTGCCCAGGAACAAGCGCCCGATCAGTTGTGCCTGGTACTTATCGCTGGCAGGCCGTGTGATCGAGCTATCACGGTAATCAATCGACTGTGCTTTTGCTAATATTGCACTGAAAAACAGCACAACGAGGAATAGTGGCTTTAAAAGGCTACTTCGCATTTGGCTGATAGTTGAATTTCAGAATGTTTCCATGGCCGTCCCGTCCCTCATCAGAGATAAACATCGTACCATCCTCCATAAAGGTTATTCCTTCGGGCTGTTTAAAGAGGCCGGGATCGAGCGTGGTGATGAATTGAATGGTATTGTTGCGGCTGAGTACGAGTAATAAATTTCCTGCTGAAGAAAGGATGTAAATCTCATTGGTTATCGGATGCACATGAATTTCTGATGGTTGAAAAGTAACATCTCCATTTTTGGGATCAAGCAGCGACTTCAATTCGTTGGTCACAAATTTTTCCTTTTCATGCTGTGCCAGGAAAGATTTTATCTGGTCGATTTTGATCGTGTATGCTGGTATGGTGGAGATTGAATTTGTTTTCAGGTCAAAGGAATATACCGCCCGCACTCCTTTCATGGATGCACCGGGCTTGTCTTTGCAGGCAATGAGCAGGCGTTTTCCAGTTTGATCGTAACACAATCCTTCTGTGTCGTTATCTTCATTCAGCGGCGTTTTCAATTCCTCTGTTTGCTGCTGGTTTGTGTTAAAGCCGGTGATACGGTGAAGGTTGCCATCACTGCTCAACACCCAGATCGTATCATTTACATTGGCTACTCCTTCATAATCACCTTTGGCACCAAAATCAACTTCTTCCTTCAGCTCTCCTTTTTTCACATCATATACATACACTTTTCCTTTTTCATCCTGTACACAAACCAGTTTGGATTTTTTATACACGTCAATTCCCGATATTTCTGTCAACGCATCTGGCAGTTTGAACTTTTCAACCGGAACCGATAAGTCATAGGGAAACACATACCCTCTGGAAACAGCAACAGTATCTGCTGCAGGCTGTGTAACAATTTCATTGGCGGGCGGAGAAGACTT
>DAOMZK010000466.1:0-2506 GCA_035438035.1 Cyclobacteriaceae bacterium
CGGTAGCATTAAATAACGCTCCAGCCGAAGATGCCAAAGATGATCGCGGTCGTCCGTTGCGGGTTTCATCGATTTCGGATATAGGATTTTACGATGGTAAGCTGATGGTTTCCGGACTTTCCAACCAGGAATTCAAATCAACTTTCCGTATCATTCCTTTCCCTTTTTCCAAGCAACAAGATCAATCTTCATTGGAAATCTATCATGCTGCCCACAAGCAGTATGAAACTTTTGCACCCATCCGAACTTTCACCGTGGCAGAGATCAGCGGCAAGAAATATTTGGTAGCCAGCTACACTTGCACGCCGCTGGTACTTTTCCCAATGGAAGATTTAAAACCCGGAACGCATGTAAAAGGCCGCACCGTTGCTGAGATGGGAGCAGGTAATTCGCCTTTGGATATGATCACTGTAAAAAAAGGTGGAGAATCATTTTTGCTGATGGCCAATTCAGCACGCCCCGTTTTCAAAGTGAAGTATGCAAACATTGCATCTTTCCAGGGATCGCTGACGACACCTGTGGAAGAATCCTTTGCTACCGCTGGTGTGGATTTTATCTCACTTCCTGTTGTCAACGTGGTGCAATTGGATAAACTGGATGACAGTCAATTTGTATTGCTCCAGCGCAAAGCCAATGGTGACCTCGATTTGTGGACAGCAGGAGAACGTTACCTTTAAAAAGTCACCTTTAAAATATAATGGTTCATTTCTAGCGTCATGACGATCTTTCGTCATGACGTTCTTATTTAAGTACATGAAATTCCGGGGCGTATTTATTTTCTGTCTCTTGTCCGGACTGACTTTCAGTTGCCGCTTTTTAGAAAAGCCAAGGGCCATAACTGTGATATGGAATGGCGACAAGGCCGAAGGCATAGAGATCCCAAAACAGAAATTGGATGGACACACTGGTGAATTACATATCCGACTGTTAACCCCGGGCAATGAGGTTGATTTGCTGGGTACCATTAAAGAAGCAAAGGACGAATTTATTTTTATGCCTGCTGTTCCATTGACTTTCGGGATGAAATACTCAATTCTAGCCGGTGACTTTGTGCTGGGTGAAGTTGAGGTTCCTCAAAGTACTGCTGATCGGCCCTATTTGTTGGCAATTTATCCCTCGGCTGACACGTTGCCTGAAAATCTGCTCAAGATTCATTTGCATTTTTCAATGCCCATGGCGGAAGGGAGATCATTGAGTTATCTGACTTTGCTGAATGCCACGAAGGATACAATGAAGGGGACTTTTCTTGATTTACAGCCTGAGTTGTGGAATGAAGAAGGTACCGAACTAACAGTCTGGCTCGATCCGGGGAGAATAAAACTGGATCTGATTCCGAACAAGGAATTTGGAAATCCTTTGAAAGAAGGGACAACCTATACGTTAACCGTTTCTCCGGAATGGAAAAGCAAGGATGGAAAGAGTTTAACATCCAATTTCTTTAAAACTTTTTTTGTTGCAGATCGAGACGATGAATCGCCGGATGCTGAACATTGGCAATTTTCCATTCCACAAGCTGACAGTTATAATGAGATCGCAATTCATTTCGGTGAAATGCTTGATGAGTCTCTTATCAGAAGTACGATACGGGTTGTAGATGAAAATAAAAGGATCGTTTCGGGTAAGATACAATTGATCAACCGGGAGAGAGGGTTTCAATATTTTCCGGAAGTGCCATGGAAGAAAGGAAGATATTTCCTGCTAATCGAGTCCAGGCTCGAAGACCTTGCAGGGAACAATCTCAACCGCTTGTTTGAAGAAGACCTGACGAAGCCCAATTCAAAAAAGAAGAGAGATATCTTTGTCAAAGAATTCGCAATTCAATAACCGCTACCACTACCCACCACCGACCACTGATTACCGATCACCGTTTGCCAAACATCCAATCCCAACAGTTCAATACTTCGCGGGCTGTCCCTTCTTCGGTGTCGTCTTCAAAATAAACTCCCGAATATCCTCATTGGAAGTTACCAGGTCTTCCGCTCTCAGGTACATCATGTGTCCACTGCGGTAGCCTTTGAAGCTGAGGCGGTCTTTCATTTTGCCGCTGGGATCCAATTGCCACATCGTGTATTTGGCATTGAAGTAGTCGCAGGCGCCATCATAATATCCAGATTGGATCATCGTGTGCATGTAAGGATTTTCTGCCATCGCCTGACGCAGGTTTTCTCCTGTATGGTCGCCGTCGCGATTCCATGGGTGAACCGGGCCAAACATATTGTATTTGATATCAGTCTTGTATTTCAGGACATCACGAAGATAATAGTTGATGGCAGGCGTGAAGGCATGCAGCCAGGAAGTCAATTCAGAATTGAAGTCAGGCTCTACTCCACCTTCTGTCTTATCGATGCCCTTGTAACGGGAGTCAAGCCTGCCGACTGTATAACCACCTTTCTCGCGGAGAAGGTCTTTCCAGAAAAATTGAGTTGGCACATCAAGATTGTATTGTAAAATTACTTTTTCAGACAATCCGGAGTAGCGTGCCATTTTGGATGCCAGTTCTTTTTTC
>DAOMZK010000467.1:0-2505 GCA_035438035.1 Cyclobacteriaceae bacterium
GGAAGAATTGAATGCAGCAACTTCTTTTATTTCGGAGGATAATATTTGTGCAGTTTTAGGTCGTTCAAAACCATCCAAAAGTTCAATCAATCTGAATTTTTCAGAAGCTCCCAGAACGGCATCCACGCCGGGTATCTCCGCTATTTCTTTTGGTTTGAGTTGAGCGTAACAGCCTACGATGGCTATAAACGCATCAGGTGAAATGCTCCGTGCTTCCTTTACAATTTTATGGCATTTCTTGTCGGCGTTTTCTGTGACCGAACAGGTATTGATAATGAAAATATCCGGTGTTGCGGTGAAGTCAACTTTATGATAGCCCTTCTCTTCAAATTTCCGGGAAATGGCGGAGGTCTCTGAATAGTTCAGCTTGCAGCCCAGCGTATAAAAAGCTACTTTTTTCATTGCAGGGCGCAAAGATAACCGATTTCAGCATCTTGAATCAGAACGGGCTTTTGTGATTTCTAAGCCTTAGCCCCGGATTTCACATGCCTTACTGTAAATGCGGAATCCGCATAGATGATGTTTTTTTTGTCACGGATTACACGGATTTTCACGGATGAGTTGAATGTCTTCGCAGCTGGACGTGCCCAACGGACGAAGTGATAATTATCCGTGTTAATGAATCCGTGGCAAATTGCAAGACTGGAATTTTTACGAATAAAAATAGCTGAGTAAAAAAGTCTTAAGCATCCACAACGAGCCTATTCCATCAACCTTCGGTGGTAATTGACCTGGCCAAGATGATAGCCAAGATGAGCGGATAAATGAATCAGGAAGAATCCGGTGGTTATCGGATAGCCAAATACATCCGTAGGGTATTCTGACTGAAGCTGGGATTCTGTGAGCAGGGGAAGGGTTGACTCAATTGATTTTTTTGTCTTTCCAATTTCATTCAGAAGGATTTCTCTGCTGATATCACGGAGTGCGAATTCATTTTCCCGGTTCCTGAGGTATCCGGTATTTCCCAGAACGGCTCCGATATAGTGCTGCAGATTTCCGCAAAGGTGCAGACATAAATTACCTGCAGTATTTTTAATGTCACCGCGCAATTTCCAGATGAGACTTTCATCCTTGTAAAGGGATAATTCAGATGACAATTTATTCAGGTCCCGGATCAATAATTTTTGTACGGATCCCGTAAGAAGATTTTCCATGGTTGTATTTATCGCACTATATCCTTTTCAATAGCCTTGATTTTTTCGTCAAGATGGCGGTTGGCAAGTTCAAAGTTGCCGGCATTGGATAGCCTCAAATTTAAACTGATATAGAATTTGATTTTCGGTTCTGTGCCGGAGGGCCTGACTGATATTTTACCACCTTCCCAGGTATTAAACTGAAGTACATCAGACACGGGAAGCGGAATCGATCGTGTCTGACCGTTCAGTAGGTTGCGTTCCACGCGGGTCTTATAGTCGAATACACGAATTACTTTTTGGCCGGCAATGACATGGGGTGGATTGTTTCTAAAGCGCTCCATCATGTATTTGATCTGTTGTTCGCCTTCAGCCCCTGTCTTGTACACATTTACCGTCCCCTCACGGTACAGTCCATATTCGCTGTACATCTTCACCAGCCATTGAAACAAACTTTGACCTTCATCCTTCGCTGCCGCCGCCATGGCAGAAAAAAATGCACAGGCAGAAACAGCATCTTTATCACGGACAAAGTCACCCACCATGTAACCATAACTCTCCTCACCGGCAGCAATAAATCGCTTCTTTCCTTCATTTGCCTTGATGGTCTCGGCTACATACTTGAATCCCGTCAACGTATTGACACACTCCACACCCATCTCTTCAGCCATTTTATCGATCAGGTCGGTTGTGACGATGGTCTTGACGATATACGCTTTGTCCTTGTTTTTCAGGTTTTTGAGAATGAACCACATCATGAGGCTCAGGGCCTGGTTGCCGTTTAACAGGAAGAACTCACCCGCATCATTTTTGATACCAATGCCCACGCGATCAGTATCCGGATCGGTGGCCATTACCAGTTCCGCCGAAATTGCTTTGGCTTTCTTTAGCGCAAGGTCCATGGCTGAACGCTCTTCCGGATTGGGAGATGTTACTGTTGGAAAATTTCCATCAGGGGTCTTCTGCTCCTCGATAATATGCAGATTTTCAAACCCCAAACGTCTTAGACACTCCGGCACCATCGTTATCCCGGCGCCATGTAAGCTGGAATATACTATGGAAATATTTTTTTGATTTCTAATGCTCTCCTTGCGGGGAATGAGTTTCAAGACTTCTTCATAATAGGCTTCTTCAACCTCAGGGCCAATCATTTTGATTTTGGATGGATCCGGATTGAACTTAACCTGATCAAAGGATTTAATCGCATTGACTTCAGCAATCACATTCTTGTCATGTGGCGGAACCAGTTGTGCACCGTCGTTCCAGTACGCTTTGTATCCGTTATATTCTTTTGGATTGTGCGACGCGGTCAGTACAACTCCCGATTGACATTTCAGATAACGGATGGCAAAGGAGAGAAGAGGGGTTGGCC
>DAOMZK010000468.1:0-2503 GCA_035438035.1 Cyclobacteriaceae bacterium
CCCCGACATACAGGTGTTGAATGGCAGGTTTGGACCATACATCAAAGCCGGCAAGAAGAATGTGAAAATTCCCAAAGGTAAAGAGCCAAAGGAGCTTACGCTGGAAGAATGCGTGGAACTCGCCGCTAATGCACCGGAACGCAAGGGAAGATTCTTCAAACGTAAAGCGTCGTAGTGAGGCAGTCTTGAATTGACATCCCTTATAGCTATCGGGAGGCAATTGACAGTGACAATATCGATGGCAAACGTCGGCATACTCATACTGCGATGCATTCAATCGTCAACTGTCAATCGTAGATCGTAAATTTAATTTCTTAATGAAAAAGCTCGTCGTCCTAACCGGCGCTGGCATCAGCGCTGAATCCGGCCTCGCTACGTTCCGTGATTCCGGTGGACTATGGGAAGGGCACAAGATTGAAGACGTTGCGACGCCGGAAGCGTGGAGGAGAAATCGGGAATTGGTTCTGGAATTTTATAACGAAAGAAGAAAAAAAGCCCTCGGTGTAAAACCCAATCGCGGACATGAAATCCTGGCCGAGCTTGAGCAGTATTTCGACGTGACTGTCATAACGCAAAACGTTGATAATCTGCATGAAAGAGCTGGATCGGGCAAGGTCATTCATCTCCACGGAAGTTTGTTTGAATCGCGCAGCACGCTGGATGAAAATCTTGTCTATCCGATCCATGGATGGCAATTGAAAATCGGGGATGTTTGTGAAAGAGGATCGCAACTCCGGCCCAACATTGTGTGGTTTGGAGAGACGGTGCCGATGATGGAGGTGGCGGCAGGTATCGCGAGAAAGGCTGAAATATTTTTAGTGGTGGGGACATCGCTGGTGGTGTATCCCGCGGCGAGCCTGATTGATTACGTCGGTTATGGTGTGCCGAAATTTATTGTCGATCCCGGGACACCGGCATTCCGGGACGAAGATCTGATTCACTTTATAAGAGAGAAGGCGTCGACGGGGATGGAGAAGGTCTGGGAAAAGCTAATGGGGATGCTTTGAAGGATGGAAGTGAGCGACAATCAGCAATAAAGACTCAGAAATCATTTAATATCCAAACCCAACACCTAAACCCTTTCTACATATTTTTATTTACAAATGCCTTAGCTGATTGGATTTCAAGACGTTTACAGTCGCGACTAACAATGGCAAGAAGTGCTTGATAGAACTGAGTGGCAGTCTTGGCATCTCCAGATTTTTCCGCTGCCAGCCCCGCTCCATACAAGGCATTGAAACGGTTGGGTCGTCTTTTCAAAGTTGCCTCATATGCTTCCAATGCTTTCGCCGGTTCGTTCATTTCCATATAGAGGTCGCCGAGCAACTCTCTTGCAGGAAGAACTTCTCCCGGAGTAACCGGATCTTTTTCTGTCTTGTCTTCCAGATCTGCAGCGGCCGTGATTGATTCGACTGCGGCTTTCCTGTTGCCTTCATAAAATGTGATCCATCCTTCTGATATTTTAACCTGGATGAAAACCAGGTTGGCCCTGTAAGGTTCTTTTGAATCACTGAGTTGATTCTGAATCTGCTGAAGTTGAGTGAGCTCTACTTTGGCCAATTTCATTTTACCGGAGTGGACGGCGCCCAACAACCTCGCAAAATTGATATGTGCGCTCTCCCAGGGGTACTTGTCCCAGGAGATATTGGCCTGAGCCAACTCAAGCCCAGCCGCAGTTTTCCAATCCTTGCGTTCCAATGCACTCCGTGAAGGCATAGCAGCAAAAGTGTAGGCATCTTTAAAGTTGGAGGGAAAAACTTCAGTGATGGTTTTTAGATATTCAATTTGCTCTATGGCACGATCATCATCGCCTTTTTGTAAATAAGCATAAGCGAGGTAATCCATGCCATGAAGTTCTTCATCCCAATGTCCTTTGATGCCTGTGTTCTGCGCATAACACTGGGCAGCTGAAATTGAATTGAGATTCGATTGAATGGATTCATCCCAAAGACCCAGGCGGGTGAAAATATGGGAAGGCATGTGTTGTGCATGCGCAGATGCAGCCGCTATGGACGCGTATCGCCTGGCTGCAGTTAATCCCATTGAGGCAAGTTCAGGATAATCAAATGTGTGAATAATATAATGTGCTATGCCGGGATGGTTAGGTTCTTTTGCAAGTACCGCGTTCAGGATTTCTCCTGCTTTTTTCTGTTTAGAATACGTTTTGTCCAATGGATCGGAAGCAGCACGAAGCGCCAGTGAATAAAAAATGGCAGCTTCATTGTCGTCGGGATATTTTTTGTAGAGCTGTTCGGTCGCACTTTCAAACTTGAGTACACGGGCGCGATGGTTTAATGAATCGTAGTTATCGTAGATGGCAGCAATAGCTTCTACATATTCAGATTCACGGGATGTTTTGTCGGCAGCGATGGAGCGGGCCAGCTGGATGATATGAAGTCCTTTTTTCAATTCAACTTGGCTGGGCGGAGCCCAAAGCGGATGGAAGTTGCACATGGCAAGTCCCCAATACGCCATCATACAGTAGGGATCGGTATCCGAAATT
>DAOMZK010000469.1:0-2496 GCA_035438035.1 Cyclobacteriaceae bacterium
AACGACCGATGATTGTGTAAGCGCGTTCTCCAATGACTCACCCATCGTCATCACAGGTGATCTTGATGTTGCGGTAAAAATACTTGTATATCCTAATCCTGTTACCCACGTCCTCGAAGTATCAGGATTGACCGGCGAGAGAAATTATTCCGAGGTTATGGATATGACAGGACGATCAAGTCCATTGACATTGGAAAAACAATATGCGGGCCACAGTGCCAATGTTGAACATTTACCAACGGGTGTGTACTTGCTGAGAGTCGAGCAGGCTGGAAATATTCACCAGTTGAAATTTATTAAAAAATAGCTTTAAAAAAGTCACTACGGAATGGCCTGGAGAAATCCGGCCGTTTGTTTTAGAAGCTGGCGGTAATGTTGATCTTGAGTGCAAAATTGTCAATCGGTTCCGACAAGGCATAACTGCCATAGCGATAGAATGCGCCGACCCCAATTCCGTAATAAAAAAGATGGACATATTTAAAACGGAAGATGTTATCCAACACTATACCACTTTCATAGAATCCCTTCTCCATGGTGTTAAATGTGGTCCCGAGGTGGGCATGCTTATTGCCTAAGGAGCCGTAGCCGATATTTTGAACAATGGCAAATTCAGGTCTGAAATATTTGTTGTGTGCCCCGGCAATACGTCCAAAATTGTGGTTAAGGAAGAGGTATCCAAACTGGTCAGATGTAAATTCATACAATCCCATCGTCTGGAAATAATTATTCACAAGAAAATTATCGAGAACGGTGTTGTCGTATCGGGAACCTTTTCCATTGAATAAAAAAGAATACGGAACCTCACCGACAACTTGCCCGGCGTTCAGTTGAATGATTGTTTTTCCTAATCCGCGGGTGATCCATCTTTGATCCACCTGGATTTCCATTTTTGTGAAGTCGTAGTGACCATCCCAAAAACCGGAAATGCCTCGTGAAACGAATAAGTTGATTTGAGGAAATGAAGTACCGGTGACGATCCTGCCATTACCGATTTGGGTAAACGTTTCCTTAAAAGCAAATCGATATTGAAATCCGACTTCAGTAGCGACGTATTGCTTTTGCTGTCCTGTTAAATCCTTTTCTGTGATGAAAGAATACACATATGCAGGATTCCGTGTCTGATGGCGCAGGAAGATATTCATTTGAGAGAAGCGAATAGGTCTGAAACCGAATTCAACTTTAAGTTGCTGCACGCTATCCATTCGCGAAGCGATCCAGTTGCGGAAGGATTGGTTGTTGAACAACGAAAAAGTCTTAATAAAGTCACTGTTTCCCGGTTCAATGATATCCTGAAGGTAGGAGAATCGGAAGACCACATCTTTGTTCGGGATCAGATTGAACTGGAGTGATCCGCCATATTTCAGCGCCTGGTCCTGAAAACCATATGCTCCATAAACTTCAAATGTGAAAAATTTTGAGATACTTTCGCTTGTCCTCAAACCCATACCCACACGGACCCCTTCATATTTGTTAAACTTGATCAGATGCTCCAGAGGAATATAAAATGCTCCTGCTTTGAACCTTCCAAGTATGAATCCCTCAGACAGATTCATCATGCGGTTCATGGATTTTAGTTTAGGTCCGAGGCTGTCGTACAGGTGATAGGTATTTTTTTCTTTACTCCCCAATGAATCCGTGCGGTGGAGGTTCCAGTAATTTTCATTTTGCTGGTTGGCATCTGGATCAAACTCAACATTAAGAATTCCGAAGTTCTTTTTAGAAATCGCTTCACCGATGCGGATGTTGGTGAGATAACTACGGCTCACATATATGAGATTGTAAAGTCCGATTTTATATTCCTTAAACCGAAGTTCCGTATTTAACTGGATGGGAAACCATTTGCCCTCTACCTTTGCATATTTCTGCTGAATCCTCGCTGCAATCAAGGCGCCATCATCTGCTGGTTCTGCGATGACATGTTCGATGGCAAACCCGTCACTTGAGATGTAGAGTTGTCCTTTCAGTGCTTCAAACTGTTTGCCGGGCAGAGGTTCAAAAGTGATGATGAAGACACTATCGGTTGCATGATAAACTGTGTCAATAAGGGTGAAATCATAACGATCAAATGTCCCTTCACTGGCTGGATTCAAGTAATTCTTTCCAAACAGGGAAATAAAATCTTTATAAAAGGAAAAGGGTTGAAAGTCGGTGGCGAGAAAGGCGAAGAACGGATCCTTTACACCGGTCATCTTGTTGGCGAGGACAGTCTCTTTTGTAAAATTGGGAGCTGTGAATTTTCTTTCCGTGTAGCTTTCAGTTACAAAGAGATGATTCCGTTCCGCAAAATATTTTAAACGCTTCCGCGCATCTTGTTTCTTTTTTAATGCGGCAGCTTCGACGGAATCTTTCGGTGGCGCGGCAAGTGAGTCCATCAAGGGGGTGGCAACAGAGTCGGCATAGCCTTCCATTGTCATAAATAATTTGTTGTAGGCGTTATAGCTGAAGGAGGGTAGTCTTTCCGGGTCATTAGCCGGTTTTTGCCGAATTGCCTTACGG
>DAOMZK010000470.1:0-2474 GCA_035438035.1 Cyclobacteriaceae bacterium
GCCCCGGGTCCGCGATTGATGCCATCCCCCAGTACCGTAAAGGTGGTGTGGGAAAAAAGGGTTGAGATTATTTTTTTTGATTCATCAGTGGAGCCATCATCGGAAAATACAAAATGGACGCTGTCATTGAACTGAATTGAGCCCAGTTCACGATGAAGATTGCCAAGATTTAAAGCCTCATTGTAAACCGGTACAAGAATGAATATCATTTTATGCGGTATGGGTCTTCTGCACTTCCTGTATGGTCAGCCGGATCGCTTCCTTTAGTTTGACTTTTGGTTCAAAGCCCAGCAGGGACTTGGCTTTTGTCAGATCGGGAATTCTCCTTTGGATGTCTTTGTATTTACCGAACACCTCACTCATGGGAACAAATTTCAGCTTGAGTTCAGAAGTTGTTCCGGCAAGGCTATGAATCAGCTTGGCGGTTTCTAAAACAGATAGTTCTTCATCATTGCCGATGTTAATGATTTCCCCGATTGCCTTTTCACTTTCGAGGGCAAGCACGGTTCCATTCACGAGGTCAGAAACAAATCCCATGGAACGGGTCTGTGAGCCATCGCCATGGATAATTACTTCCTCGCCTTTCATAATAGCACGAATGAAAATCGGAACGTGGCCGCCACTCCAGGCAAAACTTGAACGGGGACTAAAGCCGCCAAAGTACCGGATCACCACAATTGGCACTTTATGATCATTGAAGTAGCCAAAGGCGAGTTGTTCACCGTACAATTTGGATACAGCATAACTCCACCTGCGAATCAGACTCGGCCCCAGGAGCAAATCACCGTCCTCGCGCAGGGGCAGGTCCGGGGACATGCCATACACATCCGAAGTTGATGCAAAAAGCACCTTACAGCCCCACATCTTGGCGGTTTCAAAAACATTTTCCGTCCCTTTGGTATTCACCAGTAAAGTCGGCAGACTGACGTCTTTTTCTGATATCTTTTTTACCGCCGCAAGGTGGATAATCGTGTCGGTGTCCTTGCCCAATATTTTCAAAGAATCAAAATCCAGAATGTTCACCCGATAAAAGCGGAAGTTGGGTTGGTGCAAGCAAGCAGACAGGTTTTGAGTACTGCCATAGGACAGGTCGTCAATACCCGTTACCGAATAGCCTTTTTTCAGTAATTCTTCTGCCAGGTGTGACCCGATCATACCCGCAACCCCGGTAATGAGTACGCTTTTTTTCATTGCTTAAACTTTATCTTGCATCCTTTGGATTGCCGGAATGCTCAGTACAACAAAAGTAGGGTGGAAGTTGTGAAAAGCCATCGTTTGTGGATATTAAAACTTATGCTGCTGGGGCAAGTCGTCCTCCTGTTCGGCCTGGTGTATCGGGCAACCGGAGATGGCCGATACTTTCTTGTGCATGAGGATGAGGTGATCAACTTTTGCTCGGCTATCGTATTTGATGAAACGACTTCCGTTCGAGCAGAGGGTTGTATCAATGAAAATGTATCCAGTATAGGACAAATGAACTGGTATGGTCCCGGTTATTCTGTCTTTTATGGATCGCTTCGGGGAATTTTTGGTGACGCCCCTTATTTGTTTGTGTGGATTCATTTTATCCTCGCCATGGCCACCCTTGGGCTTGTATTTCTCCTTCATGGAAATCTGGAAAATAGACTGTTGATGGCCAATGCGCTGGCATTCACGTGGCAATACTCAGCCTATATTTTCACCTATTTTCCAGAATCGCTGATCCTGTGCATGGCGCTTCTGCTTATCCTTTTGTTGTTAAAGATTAATGAATCAAATGATCAAGGATCAAAATTGAGATATATACTCCTTTACTCCGGCTTCGTGGTAATTTTTATGTTGTTCAGGGTCACTTTTGTTTTTTGGCTGGTCGGACTCGTCGGAGTTAGCCGGTCGCTGAAAGAAGGCATCAGACTGAGTGTATGGTTTGTTGTTGCCGTGGTTTTGGCATTGGTCTATATGAAATTTTTTACAGCGCCGCCTTATGCAGGCGAGATGCAAAAAATTGACAAGCTGTTTGAATTCAGTATTGTAGAATTTATTCTGAAGACTGTCTGGGCACTCATGCGTAATTCCGGGTACCTGCTTGTAAGCGGTTCAATCGAAGTCTATTTTTTATTGGCAATGGTTTTAGTTGTCGCCATTCGCTGGTGGAAAACAAAAGAGCGCCTTTTACTGGCCACCATGCTGGTGAGCGGAACGGTCATAGCGGCACTCCTGGCCTATTACTCGCCTGGTCCCTCGTATTTTCTGAAGCAATCTGACGCACTTGTACCATTGTTACTCGCGGCCCTGATGTTTTCAATATCGCCATCGACACTAAAAAGTAGTGTGGTATTGACGGCCTTGATTATTTTCATTTTTTCTTATCAAAAAATTTGGAAGGATATTCAGGACCGGAGAGATGCATTTGCCAGATATGAGGAAAATTCAGATTTGCGCACTTCTTTTCAGGAAATGACATCGTTTATAAATGAAGATTATCCCGTTACCAT
>DAOMZK010000471.1:0-2465 GCA_035438035.1 Cyclobacteriaceae bacterium
AATCCTATCAATTTCCAAAAGTCTCCTCCACCCTCGGCAAGATTAAAATGTCAGTTACCGTCATCCATGCCGGGCAAGGGCATAACCAGGTGCCGGCAGATTGCAAGTTTACAGTAGACGTTCGCGTCACTGATGCATATTCGCTGGAGGAAATTTATGAAACAGTGAAAAAGAATATCTCCTCTGTCGTTACCGCCCGCTCATTGCGACTCCGGCCATCAGGCATTCCGGCAGACCATCCACTGGTGAAAGCAGCACAGACGCTGGGAAAGAAGTTGTATGGCTCTCCTACCACTTCTGATCAGGCATTGATCCCTGTCCCTTCAATAAAAATGGGTCCCGGTGATTCTGCCCGTTCACACAGCGCAAATGAATATATTTACGTTGACGAAATTAAACAGGGTATTGAAACTTACATCCGGCTGATTGATATCCTTGCAGGAAAAAAATGAAACTGTGGCAAAAAAATAAAGAATCATTGAAAGAGGTCACCGACTTCACAACGGGTAATGACCGGGAGATGGATTTGTACCTGGCGCGCTTTGATGTGCTGGGTTCCCTGGCTCATATAAAAATGCTGTCTACCATCAACCTGTTGACGGCCGGAGAACTGCAAATTCTTACTACAGAATTAAGAACCATTTATAATGAAATTCTCAAGGGCAACTTTAAAATTGAAGACGGAGTAGAAGATGTCCATTCTCAAATAGAATCACTACTGACCAAAAAGCTGGGTGATGTCGGTAAAAAGATCCATAGTGGACGTTCGCGCAATGACCAGGTTTTAGTCGACGTCAAACTTTTCCTCCGTGAAGAACTGCGAAATCTGGTTACAGAAATTAAATCACTTTTCGATTTACTGATATCAAAAAGCGAAGAACACAAAAATGTCCTGCTGCCGGGTTATACTCACCTTCAACTGGCCATGCCCTCATCGTTTGGACTCTGGTTCGGCGCGTACGCAGAAAGTCTCAAGGACGATGTCATAACACTGGAAGCAGCGTACCAGATCGTAAACAAGAATCCTCTGGGTTCAGCCGCCGGGTATGGATCTTCCTTTCCCTTGAATCGTAAGCTGACCACAGAACTACTGGGTTTTGACGATTTGAATTACAATGTGGTCTATGCACAAATGGGACGAGGCAAAACCGAGCGTATCGTAGCATCAGCCATGGCCAATGTTGCTGCCACACTGGCAAAACTTTCAATGGATGCCTGCTTGTACCTCAATCAGAATTTTTCTTTCATCAGTTTCCCTGAAGAACTCACGACCGGTTCCAGCATTATGCCGCACAAGAAAAACCCGGATGTTTTTGAACTGGTGCGCGCAAAGTGCAATTCTTTGGAAGCCCTGCCCAATGAGATTATGCTGCTCACTGGCAACCTGCCATCCGGTTACCACCGTGACCTTCAGCTGTTAAAGGAGAAATTGTTTCCGGCTTTTACCACCCTGAGAAATTGCCTGAACATGGTTGGATTGATGCTGTCCAACATCCAGGTTAATAAAGACATACTATCAGACGAAAAGTACAAATACCTCTTTAGCGTAGAGGAAGTAAATAAACTGGTTTTGAAAGGCGTTCCGTTCCGCGATGCCTACAAACAAGTTGGGACTAAAATCGAAGCGGGGAATTTCAATTATTCAAAAGAAATCAAGCACACCCACGAGGGCAGCATCGGGAATCCGGGTAATGATCAGATACAACGGATGATGGCAGAGGTAATTAAAAAATTTCCATTTGCACAGGTTGAAGCGTCATTGGGTAAACTTACGTCCAATTCATAAACCCAACTGGAAGACTTGTAGGAAATTATGGAGCCAGCGATCATTCTTTATGCCATCATCGGGATAACTGTTCTCAGCTATCTCTTCAATGAAATCCTTGACCTGCTCAATCTCAAAGCTCAGCGCCGTGATCTGCCGGATGAAATCACTTCGTTTTACGACAAAGAAAAGTATTTGAAGTCGCTGGACTACCAGCGCGAAAAGACCCACTTTGGATTTATTACCTCCGCGTTCAGCTTCGTGCTTTCATTGCTCATGCTGATCTTCGGCGGCTTTGGTATGCTGGATGGATTCCTCCGGCCCCTGCTCAGCAATGAGATCGTACTGGCCCTGGTTTTCTTCGGAACATTAACCGTCGTCTCTGATATTCTGACACTACCCTTTCAATGGCACTCTATTTTTGTTATTGAAGAGAAATTTGGATTCAACAAGACCACTGTTAAGACTTTCATAACGGACAAACTGAAAGGCTATGTACTCGGAGCTGTGATCGGCGGAGCATTGGTATCCGCTTTGATTTATCTTATTGAAAAAATCGGTACGGGTTTTTGGATCTGGTTCGGCATCATTGCAGCCGTTTTCATTCTGCTGGTGAACATGTTTTATACTTCACTCCTCCTGCCCCTGTTCAACAAACTTACTCCGTTAGCCGAAGGAGAATTAAAAACCACCATCGAAG